>RFTJ01000021.1 GCA_009923495.1 Actinomycetota bacterium | reverse complement strand
AGTCTTGCCTCCAGACAGCCCAGACCTGCGAGTGTTACACCTCTCAGACCTCCACATAACCCCCGCACAGACCCGCAAGATTCAATGGGTTGCCTCACTTGCGACGCTAGATCCAGACCTTGTCGTGGTCACTGGCGACTTTTTAGCCCACCAGCTTGCCGTCCCAGCAGTTATGGAGGCACTTGGTGAGTTATTAGCTAAGCCAGGACTCTTCGTGCTTGGAAGCAACGATTATTACGCTCCGTACCTAAAGAGTCCGTTTGTCTATTTCAACAAGAAACGAAATTCGGTTATTAAAGATGTGCGGCTACCGACGACTGAGCTGTGTGAGCAGCTAACCGGAGCCGGTTGGCATGATTTAAACAACAGCCAAACGAATCTCGTTGTAAATGAAGTGAGTATTCATGCTCGAGGAACTGATGACCCGCACATTAACAAAGACCGTTATGAATTGGTCTCTGGTCCATTTACTAGTGGTTCTTTGGCACTGGGTGTTACTCATGCGCCATACAAGCGAGTGTTACAAAGTTTCGCTGCTGATCACGCACAGTTGGTGTTAGCCGGACACACACATGGTGGTCAAGTTTGTATTCCGTTTTATGGTGCCCTAGTTACGAACTGTGACTTACCAACAAAGCAAGCAAAAGGTTTGTCTATTTTCGGCGAGAACAACATGCCACTTCACGTTTCGGCTGGCGTTGGAACCTCACCGTTCACACCAATTCGCCTTGCGTGCCGACCGGAAGCTACATTACTCACATTAAGTAGCAAGAAATAAATTTAGTTAAATTCAGTTGCAACCACTTCTGCTATTTGCGCGGTATTTAATGCAGCGCCCTTTCGCAAGTTGTCGCCACAAACGAAAAAGTCCAACTCATTTGGATATTCAGGTGACACTCTAATCCGACCAACAACCGTGGGATCAGTTCCAACCACGTCGATTGGTGTCGGAAAGACTTTGTTTGCCGGATCATCTACAACGAGGACTCCTTGCGCCTCGTCAAGCACGGCCCTCACGGCTGCTGGAGTCATTGGTCTTTCAAAGACAGCATGGACTGCGAGTGAATGAGTGGTTACAACTGGTACACGAACACAAGTGGCATGCACCTTTAGATTAGGGATGCCCAAAATCTTGCGTGACTCATTTCTGACCTTAAGTTCCTCGCTTGTGTACCCATCTTCTTTTAAAGAACCGGCCCAAGGTACAACATTCATGGCCAGAGGGGCTGGAAACGGGTCGGTATCTGTAAGCACTTTACGCACATCACCGGTCTCTGAGCCGAGATTTTTACCAGCAACTTCGCTTAACTGTGCTTGCAGGCTATCGATTCCCGCTTGTCCAGCACCTGAGGCTGCCTGGTATGAAGAAACAACCAATTCCTTTATCCCGAAGTGACGATGCAGAGCACCAACAACAACAATCATGGAAAGTGTTGTGCAATTTGGATTGCTAATGATTCCTCTTGGTCGATTCTTGGCTTCGGCGGCATTAACTTCAGGAACGACCAATGGGATGTCTGGATCCATCCGGAAAGCGCCACTATTGTCAACGGCAACCACGCCTTGCGCTGCGGCAATCGGTGCCCAGATTTCAGATACCTCATCTGGAACATCAAACATTGCAACATCGACACCAGCAAACGCGTCTTCGGTCAGCTCTTGGACAACAACATCTTTACCGCGCACCTGAAGCACTTTGCCTGCCGATCGAGCGGAGGCTAGCAAACGAATATCGCCCCACACATCTTCGCGTTCGGAGAGAATGTCTAGCATTACTGTGCCGACAGCGCCAGTTGCACCAACGACCGCAAGTGTTGGTTTCTTTGCCATAATTATCGACCAGTCCCCGCATAAACGACGGCTTCACCGTCGACATCAAGTCCAAATGCTGAATGAACTGCCTGCACTGTTGTTGCTGCATCGGTTGCTCTGGTCACGACCGAAATTCGAATTTCGGAAGTTGAGATCATTTCCACGTTCACGCCAGCATCCGCAATTGCCTTGAAAAAAGTTGCAGATACTCCCGGGTGTGACCGCATACCAGCCCCAACTAGTGAGATTTTTGCAATGTTGCTGTCAGTTTCAATGTCTTCAAAACCAATCTCTGCTTGCACCTGGCGCAATGCCACTTCTGCCTTGTCAACATCAGCACGAGGTGCGGTAAAAGTAACATCGGTTTTTTGACTGCCATGACTACTGACGTTCTGTACAATCATGTCCATATTGATACCTGCATCCGCAACTGCCTGGAAGATAGCTGCTGCAGTACCAGGCTTATCTGGAACTGCGAGTACCGTGATTTTTGCATCACTCAAATCGTGAGCTACGCCAGCAATAATTGGTTGTTCCATGACAACTCCTTGATTGGACAGGTTGACTAACTTGGATTGATCATCAAGGTCAGCAATTACAAAAGTGCCTTCCTTGTCAGAAAATGACGAGCGAACATGTAGTGGCACATCAAAGCGTTTTGCATACTCAACACACCGAAGATGTAGCACCTTGGCACCAGCTGCAGCCAATTCCATCATTTCGTCATAAGTGATGCGGGGCACCTGACGAGCTTTCGGCGCAATGCGGGGATCAGCAGAAAAAATACCATCAACATCGGTGTAAATTTCGCAGACATCGGCATTAAGTGCTGCGGCCAGTGCAACAGCTGTGGTATCTGAGCCGCCACGTCCCAATGTCGTAATGTCCTTGGTATCTTGTGAGACACCTTGGAATCCAGCAACAATCGGAATTGCACCTTGGCTAAGCGCCTCTAAAATTCGGCTAGGAGAAACGTCTATGATTCGAGCCTTGCCGTGCGTTGAATCTGTGATAAGGCCAGCTTGTGAACCAGTGTAGGAACGAGCCTCAACGCCAAGGTCGCTAATCGCCATGGCAAGTACCGCCATGGAAATTCGCTCTCCAGCGGTTAGGAGCATATCGAGTTCTCGACCGGGCGGGTTTGGTGAGACCTGTTGAGCAAGGTCTAGCAACTCATCAGTTGTGTCACCCATTGCCGAGACAACTACCACAACTTCATTGCCTGCATTCTTTGCATCAACAATTCGTTTTGCAACGCGCAAAATGCTAGCGGCATCGGCTACCGATGATCCGCCAAACTTGGCAACGATTCGACCCATAGTTATTAAGTCTAAAGTGAAAACGGGGTGCTAGTTTCACCCCCTATGGGGCTGCCCAACTTAGTGTTAGTTGTTAACCTGACGCCTGCCTGCCAATGCTCGACCCAGAGTTGCCTCGTCAGCATACTCAAGATCGCCGCCAACTGGCAGGCCACTGGCCAATCGAGTTACCTTAATCCCCAGTGGCGAGATGAGTCGGTTCAAGTAAGTAGCAGTAGCCTCGCCCTGCAGATTGGGATTAGTGGCAAGAATTAGTTCGGCAATGGAATTATCGGAAAGGCGGGCAACTAATTCACTGATCTGAAGATCATCTGGACCGATACCATCAAGCGGGCTAATTGCCCCACCAAGAACGTGGTAGCGGCCCCTGAATTCTCGGGTTCGCTCTATTGCTAAAACATCTTTTGGTTCTTCAACTACACATAACACCGTCTGATCGCGACGAACATCGGAGCAAATCCGACATAGGTCATCTTGAGCCACATTGAAACATATGGAACAGAATCTGGCTTTTTCGCGAACCTCACTGAGTACCGAAACGAGACGGTTAATTTCTTCTCGGTCAGCGTGCAGTAAGTGAAATGCGATTCGGGATGCGCCTTTTGGGCCAACACCTGGCAATTTAGCGAACTCATCGATCAGGTCTTGAACTATTCCTTCATACAAACTACTCATGAATTATTTTTGCTATCGCTAATAACTTGGCCACCGAGCATGCTGGCGACAATATCTAAGGGGTCTGCTGGCGAGGAATCAGAGTCAGATTCAGAGTCTTGAATAATTTCTGGGTCTTTAGCCTTTGCTCTTTGACTTAGACTCTGATCAACGAAAGCATCTATGCGCAAGGTAGCGCCAACAAATTTCTTGATTGAAGTTTGTAGCAAACTGACGGTCGGCGAACCAGTGAAGTTCTTGCATGCACCATCGTTTGGAAATCCGACCGCAAGCATTCCGTCTGCCGTTAGTGATAGCGGCTTAGTTCCAATTAAAACCAAACCTGCAACTTTTCGAGTTGCAGTTACGTCTTGCAGAATTCGCTCCCAGTTTGCATCAACCAACTCAATAGTGACATTAGCTGGCGGATCAGCCTGAGCTGTTACTTCTGCGTCCTGCATGGTTTTTGCCGCCTCTGCCTTAACCTCAGATGGCTTGCTTGGTGCAGGAGCTCTGCGGGTACTTGCTGCAGGACGAACTGGGGGCGAGGCAACAATTTGCGGAGCAACTGGTTCCGGGTCGATAGCAGCGGCGACCACGAACTCGGGCTCAACTTGTTGTTCACGAGCCTTGACCACACTTGGTCTTACCGACTGAACAACTCCACCTTGCTCTAGTCGAGCAACACGGACAGCCAAATCTGAAGTTACCTCATCAGTTACTAGGCGAGCTGCTAGCAATTCAAGCTGTAACTTTGGCGCGGCCGCACCTCGAAGTTCACTAAGTCCAACGCTAACTAGGTCAGCGACCCGAACAAGTTGGGCTGGCGTAAATAGCGCACCTTGACGGGCAATATCTTCTA
Organism: Actinomycetota bacterium; assembly: GCA_009923495.1. NCBI lineage: Bacteria > Bacillati > Actinomycetota > Actinomycetota bacterium. The sequence goes on along the minus strand of RFTJ01000021.1, from coordinate 15,727 downwards.
TCTGTTCCTGTGGTAAATCAAATAGTCCTGAAGTGGTTGCGTCTTCCAATTGGGTGACAACAACCATGTCCCGTAGTCGCTCGAGTAAGTCCGTTGCGAAGCGACGAGGTTCATGTCCAGATGAGACAACTTCTTCGATTAGCGCAAACATTTCGCCGCCGTTGCCTGTTGCGATTGCATCGATGACCCGGGTAAGCAAGGTTTCATCTGTAAAGCCAAGTTGTGCGACGGTCTCTGCGTAAGTAATCCCTTCCGCTCCAGCTCCTGCAATAACTTGACCAAGAACGGACTGTGAATCTCGGACAGATCCAGCTCCGGCTCTAGCAACCAGTGCAATTGCAGCGGGATCAGCTTTTATGCCTTCGCTCTCACACAAACTTTGCAGATGTTCTTGTAAAACTTTTGCTGATACTAGTCGGAATGGATAGTGGTGAGTTCGGGATCGCAGTGTTGGAATAATTTTGTCTGGCTCGGTAGTTGCGAAGATAAATTTCAAGTGAGGTGGTGGTTCTTCAACTAACTTAAGCAGGACGTTGAAAGCGTCACGAGTTAGCTGATGTGCTTCGTCGATTATGTAAATCTTGTATGTTGAATTAACCGGTGCATAGATGGCCCGCTCGCGTAATTCTTTTGCATCATCAATGCCACGATAAGTAGCAGCATCGATTTCAATGACATCAATCGAGCCAGGGCCATTGGGTGCCAAATCGATGCAGGACTGGCATTGATTACAGGGGGTGGCTGTTGGTCCTTGGGCACAATTTAGTGATCTAGCCATGATGCGTGCCGATGACGTTTTGCCACAACCACGGGGTCCGGTAAACAAGTAAGCGTGGTGAATACGATTAGTTTCCAGCGCTCGCGTTAGTGGTGCAGTCACATGCTCCTGCCCTATTACCTGGGCAAATGAACCCGGACGGTATTTGCGGTACAAAGCAAGGGACATACCCTTCAGATTAGTCGCTTACGGTGACGGTGCGAACAAAAAGGACCCCTCATGTACCCGCAAGAGCCCGCTTATCCTTGCTGCCTTCCGGCCCTGGGGAGGTTCACAGGGTAACGCCACATGAGGGGCTGGTTAAAGTCTATGCGGAATCTGAGTTCGCAATTTACCCCCGTTTGGCGGTAACCTCGTCGCTGGAGGATTCGCCTAGTGGCCTATGGCGCTCGCTTGGAAAGCGGGTTGGGTGCAAGCCCTCAGGGGTTCAAATCCCCTATCCTCCGCCATTGCTCTGCCCTATCGGTTAATTGGGTCTAGGTTGTTCACATGACCTCAACCAGATCGAGATTCTGCATCTTGGCAATCATTCTTGTCAGCCTCCTGGGCTTTGCTGTCCCAGGCTCAGCTGTTTCAAAAAATCCGCCAAGCACCGCACCCGTTGTGACATTAATAAGTCGTGGAAACAACTTTGTGAAAATCGATTTCCAAAGTGGAAGTTCGCTCGGCGCAACAGGATATCAATATTCAATTGACGGAGGGCAGACTTGGTTTACTGGCAAGGTTAAGAGTTCATCCATTACTGTTTCGCCCGTGCCGCTGACCACTCGTGCTCAAGTATCGCTTCGTGGAAAAAATCTGTATGGCTACGGTCCAGCATCGCCAGTGTCAGACACAAAGCGAGTTGTCTTTATGGGCGCATCGGTCACTGTGGGCCTGGATGGTCATGGGCATGGCTGGGCGCGAGAAGCGGCATCCTCGCTTGGCTGGCAATACTCAAATGTGGCGGTAATCAAATCGGGATACTTCATGCCGCAAAAAGACAGTCTTACTTGCTCGGGACTCGTCAACTTCAGCACGCAAACAATGTGTGCTGCTACTTATTTACCGGATATAGTGGTCATTTCTGGCGGCTACAACGACTGCTTAGCTGCTCGGAAAACACCTGCTAAGTTGCAAACTCGCATCCAAGCAGTTTTTGAAAAGTTGCGCCAAACCTTTGGTTCAGCAGAAATCATCGCGACTCCTGTTATTTCGACTTCAACAGAAACATGTCTACCAACCATCAACAGCTGGATAGCTACTTCGGCTCAGTCAGTTGGGGCGAAATATGTTGCAGGTGCTGAATCCTGGGTTACCGGTCACCCGGAGTGGCAAGGAACCACTATTCACCCAAACCAAGCTGGGCACGCGGTTATTGCTTCGAATTTTGTTAGCTGGTACAGATCTCTCACTAACAGCGGCAATTAACCAACTGAGCAACCCTGAGACAATCTAGTAACTGCAGAGCTTAAATTGCATCCGACTTTGTCGATAAATTGAATCCATCAATAGTTAGCGGAGCGACGCGCGATCGACTAAACCAGTCGGCCCACTCACGGGGTAAGCAATCCAGTGAATCACCAGCATCTGTAATTCGGTCAAGTAGCGATACTGGGGAATCATTAAATCGGAAGTTGCCAGCTGCGCCAACTATTTCGCCCTCACGAACAACATAAACACCGTCTCGAGTTAGACCAGTAAGTAAAAGTGATTGCGGATCAACTTCGCGGATGTACCAGAGGCAGGTTATGAGAAGGCCGTCCCCCATGCGCGCCGCCGTCTCGGCTAACGAACCATGTCCAGCGCCATCGTAGACATAAATATTGTCCGCAAGCGCAGTGAATGGAAGTCCGGCTTCGCTCGCCGCGTGCCTGCTGCTTGCTAATGCAGTGAGGACACCCCCAGAAATCAAATTAGTTGCCGCTATGGGCAGGCCAGTATCAAACGGGCTTGACATTGACGAAGCACCCAAACTTACAACGGAATCTAGTGTTGCTAAACCTGATAGTTTCGGGTCAGAAATTAGATTGAAATCTCTTGAAGTCAGCTGTTCGCCAACTCTAGTTTTACCATTTGCTGCACTGAATACACTTCGCCCTTGCGCAGCTTCACGGGCAGATGCTGTCCACATTAAATAGATCATCAGGTCGGCAACAGCACTTGCAGACAAAGTTACTTTATGGCGCCCAGGTTCAATGTCGATTTTTGTTTTCTGATACTCCAAACCTTGTAGAACATTTTTTGCATGCTCGTGCACATTCGTGCTTAATAAGCTCGTCCCACCTTGGCCGGACCAAGCTGATCGATCGCGCTCAGGTGATTTAGCACAAAGTTCAAAACGGCTAGTTGCTTGGGCAAATCGCAAGCGAGTGCCCGCGGAAGTTCCAACATAAAGTGTGTCTTGCGAATGTTCTGCGTAGCCAAAGAATTGTGCAGTCTGATCCTGCATTACATCGCCAAGTCCGGCGGCGATGTGGTTGATTCCTGATAAATCTGCCACGGCAGGGTCAGCACCGAAATCACTTGAAACAGGCCCGGCAACCAATTCGGCAGCATCTTCCGATGCGCCGCTTGCAACACCACTTGCCCTTGCCACCTGAACTAACTTTGCGATGTCATCACGAGTGCGCACTTGTCCACTTGCCACGCCAGCACCGATACCCCCCGATACCGGAACAAAGGCCACAATGTTTAGTGAGGTTTCAAAAATGTCGCCGTTAGTTGTTAACTGAGAATTTGCCCAGCGCAAATTCGCGCCTTGGCTAACTTCGCCAACAACAACTCCGCCATCAGTTCCTAAAAGCTCTAAGCCAATCTCTACTGCTGCAGACATTTTCAGTTCGCTCATGCCGCTGCCTCCTTACGGCCATTGAGCACATTTATATTCGTAAATAATGCTGAAGGACAGCCATGGCTAACTGGTGCTACTTGACCTGGTTGACCTTTTCCACAATTCAAAGCTCCGCCGAGTAAGTAAGTCTTTGGGCCACCAATTCGCGCCATTGCACCCCAGAAGTCCGGAGTCTTTGATTGATAGACGACATCGCGAAGTTGTCCAACAATCTTTCCATTTCGGATTTCAAAAAACCGCTGTCCAGTGAATTGGAAATTGTAGCGCTGCATATCGATTGACCAAGACTTGTCGCCAACGATGTATATGCCCCGCTCAACACCTGAAATTAAATCGTCAGTGCTGAGATCTTCATTACCTGGCTGCAATGAAACATTTGGCATTCGCTGAATTGGTACATGCTGCGCACTGTCGGCAAAGGCACAGCCGTTTGACCGAGTAAGGCCCACTCGGGCTGCGGTGGCGCGGTCAGTTTGATACCCAACCAAAATTCCATCCTTGATTAGATCCCACTGCTGGGCGGCCACGCCTTCATCATCAAAGGCAACGGTTGATAGTCCATGTTCGGCAAGCCGATCACCGGTTACATGCATGATTGGACTTCCGTATTTGAAATTGCCTAACTTTTCCAGTGTGGCAAATGAGGTTCCTGCGTAGTTCGCTTCAAAACCCAGCGCCCGATCAAGTTCTGTGGCATGGCCAATTGATTCGTGAATTGTTAACCATAGATTTGTCGGGTCAATCACAAGATCCCAGGCTCCAGGCTCAACTGATGCAGCGGTGGCTTTTTGTGCGAGTAGGTCAGGTAGTTGTGCTAACTCGGAATCCCAATCCCAGCCAGTTCCAGTTAGGTACTCCCAACCACGACCAGCCGGTGGAGCGCAAGTTCGCATATCCTCAAAGCCCTCTGGTGCGATGTGAATCGCTGTCAGATTTGCACTGATACGATCACGTGACTGGGTGATGTGATTTCCGTTTAGATCAGCAAAGAATGTAGTATCGCGGCCAATAGAGACTCCTGCATCAACGTGATTCACTATTGAGGCTTTAGCAACTCGCGCATTCCAGTCTTGAAGTAAATCTATGATTTCTGAATCAGACTTTGCCATTGCATCTTCGCCAACAGGCAAGGTCCAATTAACCGTTCCATGACTTGGTTCCGCGATCAATTCCACAGGCTCTTTAGAAACCTGAGCGCTTATGCGTGCCATTTCTAATGCTCGAACAGCCGCATCTCGAGCAGCTGCTTCGGTCAGGTCAGTTGAAGCAGCAAATCCCCATGCGCCATTTAGTACCACTCGAACACTGAGTGCAGTGTTTGAGTCAGACGCAACATTTTCCACTGAACCATCGCGAGTATTCACCATGCGATTTTGATGATTTGCGATTCTAAATTGCCCAACTTCAGCGCCAGCATCTGCTATCAAGGCAAGAGCAGATTGTGAAATCTCGGTTGGCAGTTCGTGATGGGATGCAGTCATAACTAACCTTTACAAAAGAATTGTCTGCCCAGACTAGCCGAAACATCGGCGCCAATTTGGGGAAATTGCCTATTTAATGACGCAAAATTAGCGACTGTAAACGTGAGGCGCTAGGACCGCAACGTCCCGCAAATTTCGATATTGTTCGTTGTAATCCAACCCATAACCCACGACAAAATCGCTAGGGATGTCAAAACCGATGTACTTGGCATCGACCTGAATTTTCACGGCATCTGGCTTGCGGAACATGGTCATCACTTCTACGGAACGAGGACTGCGTGACTTCAAATTCTTAATCAGCCACGAAAGAGTCAGGCCGGTGTCCAAAATGTCTTCAACAATGAGCACGTCTCGACCGCTTAAATCAATGTCTAAGTCCTTTATGATTCGAACCACCCCGCTGGACTTAGTTCCAGATCCATAAGAGGAAACAGCCATGTAATCCATGTTCACCGGAATCGTCAATGCTCGGGACAGATCAGCCATGGCCATGACCGCTCCCTTTAGAACACCTACGAGTAGCAAAGGCTTTTCCGTGTTGGCGTAATCGCTATCAACTTCTATAGCAATCTGTGCAATTCGCGCAACAATTTGTTCGTTGGTAACGACAACGGAAGTGAGATCGGTGCCTAAATCTTCTGACTTCACTTTTTCCCCTATACCTCGTTTGCGTGATAGAACCTTAGTTTGCCATGAGTGCGTTCCACGTTGATTAACCCGGGTAGGTTCAACGGCCCTTGTCCATGCCAGTGAACAATGAGTGCATCGACATTGAGCACGTGTTCCCGAGTCAAGTCATTCATTGTGCAACCTGCGGACATGGCTAACTTTCTGATGATTCGAGTGCGCATCGCTCGAGGAAGTTTGGCTAAAACTTCAACTTCATCAATCATTCCGTGTTTCGCAGCAATTTCATCCAATGCATCAGCGTCATCGCGCAACATGTCTGCTGTGCGGGCAAGGGCTGCAGCAACTCCCGGGCCAAGTTCGGTTTCCATTAAGGGCAGGATTGACTCCCGAACTCGCACCCTGGCGAAAGTATGGTCAGAGTTATGTGGGTCCTCATGTACATCCAAATCTGAAACTGTATTACGAACTAACTCGCGAGCGAGGCGTAAAAATGGTCGTCGGTATAGCCCTTCGATTGCCCGCATCCCAGAAAGTGACCGGGCGCCAGAACCTCGGGCCAAGCCCAGTAGCACAGTCTCAGCCTGATCTTCTCTGGTATGGCCGAGCAAAATTGCTTTCACACCATTCTCGGCTGCATAACTTTCAAAAGCACTGCGCCGTGCATCTCGCGCGGCGGCCTCAAGTCCGCCACTTCCAGGACCTAGCACTACCTCTACTGCGATTAGTTCAACGGGATCAGCACCTAACTCTTCAGCCAGCACCGCCGCCGCTGAGGAAACTAGCGCAGATCCGGATTGCAACTGATGATCGATGACGATTGCACCTACATTGATGGCTAATTCTCTACCAACATGCACAGCGGCGCGAACGAGCGCCAAGCTGTCAGCGCCACCACTGCAGGCAACTACCAGTTTGTCTCCAGCGGACAGGTCAGAGAGATTTTCTTTCAGTGCTTGGCGGATTTCCAGGTTAATCATTTAGCACATGGGTCCTTACTTTAAATTTATGTGTTCTACCTAAAGCACTCTAGAATAAGGATATGCACGCCAATACCTTGGCACACATTTAGTAGGTAACTTAGATGGAATTCGATGTCTTAATTGAGATCCCAGGCGGCAGTCGAAATAAGTACGAAGTAGATCATGAAACTGGCAGATTACGCCTAGATCGCATGCTCTTTACTGCAACCCGGTATCCACGTGATTACGGTTACATAGAAAACACGCTGGGACTCGATAGCGACCCGCTTGATGCAATGGTCATGATTGAAGAGCCAACCTTCCCTGGGGTACTAATTCGATGCCGAGCAATCGGCATGTTCCGCATGACCGATGAGGCTGGCGGCGATGACAAAATTATTTGTGTCCCGGCTAATGATGTTCGTAAAAGTCATTTAAGAGATATCGAAGACATCCCAGTTTTTGAACGCCAAGAAATTCAACACTTCTTCGAAATCTACAAAGACTTAGAGCCAGGAAAGTCAGTCGAGGGAGCAACTTGGGCTGGACGCGAAGAGGCTGAAGCTGAAATTAGGGCTTCTTTTGAACGCTACATACCGATGACGGCTAAAGATGTAATCTCAAATCGTCGAAAGCCTGTGGCTGATTAACCTGTAGCCAGCTTGATCCCAGATAAGAGTCGGTTGACCACATCCACCGCACTCCAGCCATATGGAAACTCTTTTAACATTGAATCAACATCGCTAGTAGTAGCGCCTAATGTTAAAAGTGGTGCTTCCTTGTAGCCATCTGGACGCTCTTGTCCTAGTCCGACCGCAGCGGTCAGGCCGTTGCATAAGCAGATGCGTTCTGACAATTCTTCTACGGCTCCACCTTTTTTCAAGAACGGTTCGTCTGGCTCAGCAGCACAGCGATAGGTAACTTTATTTTCTTCATTGATGTGACTCGAGCGCAGGTAACCAAGATCGCAGAGTCGAGGACGAGCCTGATAAACGCTTTCTTCACCAACTGTTCCAGGCAGTTCAACTACCTTGAATGGGAACCCAGTTGGTGAGGCTCGATGGTCAGTACGAACCTTGAGTTTTCCTTCACGAGCCGCTTGTAACATTTGCTCGCGATACTCAGGTAACAAGCCGGACTCGTTCGACAATGCGAAAAGTGTGCCGACTTGAACACCTTCGGCTCCAAGTTTGATAGCTTCCGCCACCGATTCAGGGGTAGCTCTGCCACCAGCAAGCCAGAATGGCAGTCCAACTTCTCGAATCTTGTCGATGTTTGCTTCATCCAAAGGTCCGTAGCCAGTCTCAGTATCTTGCAAGCGTCGGGGCGGAGCATTGTGACCACCAGCCATAAAGTGTTCAACGACAAATCCGTCTGGGCGGGTTACTTCATTGCGAGCAAGATAACTAGCCAGAACTTCTGCCGTAACAATAGCTAAGAATGCTGGACGTGGAAGTTCTGGCGCCTCACCGAAAGATTCCAATGGATCAAATTCCAAAATTGGTGCATCGACTCCCGACGGGCGTTCTGAATCAATTGAAAGATGCCCGGGTTTTCCATTTGCAAAGTCCGTCATCAGCTGCGGAATTTCTCGCGGGATTCCGGCGCCCATCAAAATTGCATCTACGCCGGCGAGCATTGCTCCATACAGGGCTGCTGGAGTCGCTGTTTGCAATTTCTCCAAAAAGTTAATTCCGACTTTTCCATTGCCTGCCTGTTTCGCTAACCACACTTCAACAAAGTTGGCGGCGACAGCAAGTTGATCATGCTCCTTATGCGCCTTGATGCTAATTCGTCGCATAGGGCGGTATGGCTTACCCTTTCTTCCCTCGGGCAAGAAGAAAGTGTCGAGGATATGCTTCGCAACATCTTGATAGGGGAAATGCGCAAGTGCCTCGCGCATGTAACCACCTTCATCACCATTTTGTAGGCGTCGGGCAACAATCGTTTCCAGAGCAGTACCTGAGACAACGCCTAATTGACCTTCTTTCGCAACAGTCTGAGCTAGGGTCCATGAAGAAACGGCAGCGCCCATGCCACCTTGAATGATCGGTGGCAGACCCAAGGAATTCATCGGCGCTCCTGACTTGTGGTTACGCTGTCGTAACCTACGCTAGCGTAACCTACGCTTGCGTAGGTTTGCCACATTTCTAGGTAAATAACGAAAAATTCACCTACTTTCGGGCGATTTCGGCCAAAATTGGGGAAGCACTCAAACTTTTTCGATCTTCCTGACCGCACTTGCCCAGCCTGCTTACCGTGAAACTAATTAAAGGCGGGCAGGTTATGGACTTAGAAAACAAAATTGTTGTGGCGGTTGTGACACATGATCACACTCGAATTTGGTCAACGCACAGCGCAAAGGGAAGTAAGCCACTAGTAATTGACATCCAAGTTCCACAGCGCCACTTGCATGTGCGTGAAGCACAACATCATGGCGGGCATGGCACAAGTCAATACAACACTGCTTATTTTGAACACATCGCCAATGTGCTTGCGCCCTGTGCAGAAATTCTGCTTATCGGTCATGGCAAAGGAAAGGGAAACGCAGCTCTTAACTTTTTTACCTATACCGAGGAGCACTCTCCAGACTTGGCTAGAAAAATTATCGGCCTTATGGATGAAAATATTCCAGCCTTAACCGAACAGCAAATTCTTGAAGCGGCTAGAGATTGGTTTAGTCAGCGGTTTGGTTTACCGGTTCATTATTGGGAAGCGATCGCACACTAGGCACACAAAGTATCGCAGTAAGCACAACGAAAAACGCTGCTGTATAAAAGTGAAGGACAGTAATCGTGCCAAACTTTGTAACCAGCGGTCCGGCCACGATAATTCCAAGAGGTGCAAGGATTAGCGAGCCGAATGCATCATAGGAATTGACTCGTGACAGTGACTCTTTTGGTATCTGCGTTTGTAGAGCTGTCATCCAAAGCACCATAAAAAAGTCCATCGCAAATCCAGCACCTAATGCGCAGATCATGAGCAATAAAATATTCTCGCTATAACCCATAGATATCCACCACAGGCCAACTAGAAATTGAATGCTAACTCCAGCAAAAATTGGACGCTTTGGTCGAACTTTTAGCGTCACTGCTACGGCAACCAACATGCCAATTGTCATGGATGCCAGAAGCCACGACCAAGGTTTCGGGCCACCGAGGTGGGCCTTTGCGTGTGCGGGGCCAACGACTGTGAAAATACTTTCCATCAGCATTGCAATGACCGAATAGCCCAAAACGACTGCAACGACCCAACTTCTACTACTAAATTCTTTCCAGCCTGCACGCAGATCTTGAATAACGCTTGGCGAAGATTCATTTGACTCTCGGCGCTTACCAAAGGAGCGCATCTGAATTACGAGGATGCCCGCAACTAGGAATGTGAATCCATCAAGGACAATCGCCCAGCCGGATCCGATTGCAGCGACAATGATTCCGCCTGTAACAGTGCCCAGAATATTGGTAACATTTGCCGAAATGCCAACAACGGAATTGATTGATTGCAACTGATTCTCTGCAACTATCTCCGTTGGTAGAGCGGACATTGCTGGCCACCAGAGTGCGTGTAGAAATCCAGAAACAACACCTACGATTACCAGACTAGTTACAGATACTGTTCCTGTCAGAAACATAATTCCATTACAGATCACGAAAAGGCTCAATGCGATGTCCGAAGCACCCACCATGAGTGCCTTTGGAAAACGATCTGCAATTACTCCGCCGATTAACATGAAAGCAACCATTGGAAACATTTGGGCGAAGACGACTATCGATAAAGTTTTAGCAGTCGCGCCAGGCAAATCCAAAACTCCAAAAGCAAGTGCAATTGGTGCAAGGCCATTTCCGAAGTTAGAGATTAATCTTGCTGCTAGTAATTTGCGCACATGTTTGAGCGCAATAATTTCCATCAGCTCTTGATTCAAAGGACACCTGGTTTCGCACAGGCCAGCCAAATTCAAATTCCGCTAGCCATCTGACTCTACTGCAAAATGTTCACACCGCGTGCAATAACGAGGGCGACAACAATTAGCGATGTCACCGATTGAATTAACATCAAGGCCTTGGCCCAGCGGGTAAGTGGCAACACGTCAGTTGGGCTAAATGCGCTGGCATTAGTAAAAGACATGTATAGATAATCGAAAAATTTGGAGGACCAGTGAGGCGCAGCTAAGTCGGGATCGCTCATTTGAGGAAACATAAAGTCTGGAACATGATTACGAGCCTGCGCCCTAGCGCCCGGGCCGCCCCGATCAAACTCCCAATACCAGAGAGAAAAAACCACAACATTAGTGATCCAAATTGAACCACCTGAAAACACCAAACTATTTGCGTCTGTGACTCCGCCGTCCATAAGCGATGTTATTAGTCGTGCCGTAGAAACTAAGTTACAGATGGTCATCAGGCCAGCAAGAACGAGTCCGAGTGTTCTAGGTGTTGGTAGGTGCTCACTAATCCGACGGGGACTTAAAATTACTACCGATGTCAGCAGCAGAAACTCAATACCACAAATAAATATTGGGAACTTGATGTTTAATGAACTTGGCAATGTAAGTTGTAACAAAATGACAAATAACACAACAGCGGCAACTGGCCAGCGCTGCTCGCCTTCATGTTTATGGTGCCAAAACGGCATTTGTCGAGTTGTTGTCTCAATGCTCACGATTACTCCGCCTTCATTCAGTGCTATTTTCTCAGCGTTACTGATGTTTTCCACGTAATGACATCATGCCGAGTGTCCCGCCTTGAAGTAGAGTGAACGCGTGGCCCAATATCAAATCACCTTCTGGCGAACCATTCCATCGATGGTTGTCGCTCGTGATGAGCAGAGCACAGTAAAGACTTTGCTCAGCTCTAGGTTTCAAGAAGCGATTGACGAAGTTGCTATGCGACTAGACGACATTAGTTCGGAAAATTACCTGGCCGCCTGGTCACAAGGCCCTTGGCTTGAATCTGAAAGTCCAGCCGGTGACACTGCCGAGAAAATCGTTGCAGAGCTTGAAGCCGAATTTTCAGAAGAGAAATTGAATCTGCTCATTAACGAGTTAGGAAGTGCAGAATGAAGAATGTTTACGACTGGTTGGATTCAGGAAACACTTTGGTTGGTGATGGAGCGATGGGGACTGCGCTGCAAAATGCTGGTCTAACTGATGGCGGTGCTCCCGAACTTTGGAATGTTGAACATCCAGACAGAGTTGCCAACGTTTTAAATTCTTATGCTGCAGCTGGTGCGCAGTTTCTGACCACTAACACTTTTGGTGGCAGTGCACCAAGGTTGGCAATGCATGATCTTGCAGATCGGGTGTTCGAACTCAATAAGGCAGGCTCAGAAGTGGCACGTAGTGTCGCCGATAAATACGACAACGTTTTTGTCTTTGGCGACGTCGGTCCTAGTGGCGATTTGATGGAGCCAATGGGAACATTGACGCCTGAGAGTGCAAAAGAGCTTTTTGCTGAGCAAATCAGAGGCTTGGTGGCTGGTGGGTGCGACGCAGTTTTGATTGAGACCATGAGTGATTTAGCAGAAGTACAGGCAGCCGTTTTAGCTGCCCACGAGGTTGCGCCAGAGATGCCGGTGGCAGCCACGCTAAGTTTCGATACCAATCTGCACACCATGATGGGCGTAAAGCCAGCGGTAGCTATATCGGAAATAGCAAAGATGGGCGTGCGCCTAATTGGGGCTAATTGTGGTCGGGGAACCGACGAAATGCGCATAGTCGCAAGCCAAATGGTCGCGTCTAAGCCAGAGAACGTCCACATCTTGTTGCAGTCCAATGCTGGCCTGCCTCAACTTATCGGTGGGGATTTCATTTACACGGGTACCCCAGCCGAGATGGCCGCATTTGCTCAAGATATGACTGACCTAGGCATTAGAGCACTAGGTTCTTGTTGCGGTTCAACTCCCGAACACACTGCAGCAATTAGTGGCGTACTAAGCAAAAACTAGACTCGGTGGTTATGGATACACAAGGGGACCGCAGCAATTTAGGTCCTGGCGAGTTCTACCCAGTAGTTGGAGTCGGACCGCACCCGAAGCCTTGGCCGACTGGGCAGCAATACGACTTAGAACTTCTCGAATTTGGCGATACCCGCAATGTATTGGACAAATATCGCTATTGGACGGTTGCGGCCATCGTTGCCGACTTAGATAAATTCCGCAGCCCACTACACATTGCAATTGAAAATTGGCAACACGATTTGAACATTGGCTCAATCGTGCGAACTTCAAATGCTTTTAACGTGGCTGGCGTTCATATTGTGGGTAAAAAGGGTTGGAACCGTCGCGGAGCTATGGTGACCGATAGATATCTGCATCTCTTCCATCATCCAACAGTGGCAGATTTTAAATCTTGGTCTCTGGAAAACAATGTTCCGATAATCGGAATCGACAATGTGCCTGGGTGCAGCAATTTAGAATCGGCAAAACTACCGAAATCCTGTGTTCTTTATTTTGGCCAAGAAGGTCCCGGTATGTCCGAGGAAGGCTTAGCTGCCTGCACAGAAATTCTAGGTATCACACAACATGGATCAACTAGATCGATGAATGCTTCAGCTGCTGGAGCTATCGCAATTTATGCTTGGGCCATGCAACACCTTAATTGATGGTTAATTCATCGTTACCCAGACGCTACTAAAGGTGCCTACCGAATCGCTTGCGGCAGTTATCACCCGATAAGTGCCAGTGCCGGGGAATGTGGTTTGAAAAGACGCCTGTCCATCGGCATCCGTATCAGTGCTCACTAGTGTTTGCCAAATACTTGTACCCAGAGCCCGATATTGCAAACGCAGCGTAACTGACTGACCAGCGATTGCCCCCGTTGTTCCAAATCTCGCCGTTATTGTCTCGGGCAATCCCGAATAAGTGTTGATTCGAGTTAAATCGTGAACTTGAATTTGAGTGATACCCGTTGCGGCCAAAGCATTAGTTACTTGAGTGCAGTAACTGGACGGAAAAGGATTCTTGGGAGCCCTGGTCAGATCTCTGCAAGCCTGCGAGAGGGCGGATCCGAATTCTGAATATGTTGTGTTGCCATCCAATTTTGGCAACACTTGGAATGCTAATCGAGACATATTCACAATTGCAGTGCAGTTACTTCCTGACTTGTTACAAAGCCCATACGTTTGGTTTCTAGTTTGAGGCACTACGCCGATTGGCATGACGGTGATTCCATTTTGAGTTCCCCCGTTTGAAATCAACCATGCAAATCGGTCAGCTGGTCCAAGATTTGTATGCGGATCACATTGCGGGTCCCATAAGTCGTCAATCTGCTTAATCGGTACCCAGCCAAAGGAAGACCGGCAAGGTTTGGTCAAGCCGGTCATCGCAACATTGCGAAATGGTCCATTAGAAATGTCCTCGCCCATGCTCCAATTTGGATCTGGAGTTTCACCTGGTTGCACGTAGAGCTGATCTACAGCTTCACCGAAAAAATCTGATAGCGCCTCACTAATCGCAGCTGCATCACAATCTTCACAAAGTCCCGCTAAAAATGAATCAGATCCCGTAACTCCGTGTGTCAATTCGTGTGCCACAACATCATCGGCCTTATCAAAACCCTTGCCAAAGAACATTCCGCTACAAGCACCTGAGTGACATTCAGTTGAAGCCCACGGTACCCAGAAGGCATTTTCCATGGGACACTCAACATTTTGTGAATATGAATCGTAAGCGCAAACATTGGTGTAGCCACTAATTGTAGGAACGCAATATTTCGACTTAGGGTTTCGATTACAAAATGACTTCGCATTTAGATTCTTACCAAAGTTGGCATAAGGAGCGATGTTGCCCAAGTAGCGTTCAGCGGCGATGTCGACGCCTACTTTGTTTCTAAAAAAATTCACAGTTTCGCTAATACTTCGGATGGCCGCAGCATTAGCGCTGTTAAGACGACCAGGATCTCGTGCCTCACAAAGCGGATACTGGGCAGTGCGACCAATGTATTTCCTGGAAAGATTACCAATCCGTTTTGATTCAACAAATTGTGAGAATCTTGCCGACGGTTTTGTCTTTTGTAAATCACAGATATAGGGCATTGGAAACGAGTTAAAAGCCCGTACTACGCGCCGAATTGCTAACAATTCAGTTCCATCATCCCGAACAAATACTGAACTAGCAGTAGCAGGGGCACCTGCTACTGCTAAGTTGACTTGCCACGCGCGAATTGGCGAAGTCAACTTGATATCAATTAACTCTGGGTCGAGTAATACTTGATCTGTTTTGGTTATCAGAACTTCTTTATCTGACATTTGCAAAGAATCTAAAAAATATTTTTTGGCGGCGGCCTGTGCCTGACCACTGCTCGAATTATGAATTTGTAGATCTTCCACGGTTGTTAACTTTGCTCGATGTGAAAGATACTTACCGTCGCTTGCGAAGGTTACAGCAAGCAGTGAGTTAACTACGCGTGCGCCGCCCAAAACTTGGACATACCGAATCGTCGTGAGACCATCTGTAGTTGAAGTAACTCGATCAACCATCAATTGATTGGGATTAACCTGCCAAACATTTGCATTTTGGGAAATTAATTTCTCAGACAACTGCACTATTTGTGATTCGCTATAGGTCTGGGCAGACACGTTGGTACCAATAATGTTAGGCAATATCAGAGCAGATATAACTACAGCGACCTTTAAGCTGAATCTAATGCTGATGCTGAACATCTGACCCCCTAACACCTTTAATCTACGCTAGGTGAGTCAGGGCTAAACCAACCCTTTTGCAAAAAGTGAGTAAGTAAACCCTGTGAATACCGAAAAGTCGGGACTCGCTAAGTCACTCAGAAATGATTGTGCGATGAAAGTTCGCATGCGAGCGACTCGGCGTCGGTCCACGCTGACCTTGGTATCTTGAACCATAAACACTAGATCCGTAAGGATGTTCTGCCGCAGAGGTCATTCGGAAGAAACATACCTGGCCAATCTTCATTCCTGGATAAAGCAAAATAGGCAATCAGAACGAAAGGTTCGTCACCTATTGTCTTCACTTCACGAGTCAACTCTGGCTGTTCGGTTGATGGATCAATGTGCGGGTAGCGATGGTTTTCAAAAAC
>RFTJ01000020.1 GCA_009923495.1 Actinomycetota bacterium | reverse complement strand
TCGCAGAACCTACTGGGCGATGTCTTGGCGCAAAACTTCCGCGCCGCGCAGGTAGACATGCTTGATTTCAGAACGAGCAGCATCGGTTTGGGCATGAACCATGACCCGAATTACCAGGTTTAACGCCCCTGTGATGTCGAGCTCTTGGGCACAAATCAACGGAACATCAGTCAGTCCAATGTTGCGGGCAAAACTTGCCGGAAACGCACTGTGAATATCGGGAGTTGCTGTGAAAAGCACGCTGATGATGTCATCGGTGGTCAGAGCATTGCGGCTCATGATTTCAGTGAGCAACTCGGTGACGGCATCGGCCATTTCGTCTGCAGTATCAGACTGCAAACAAGTCGCGCCACGGATTGCTTTAATGCCCATACCTTAAATTGTAGAGGCTCGGTGCTCGAGGCCCAACCAACTACAGGCCAACGGCGCTATAGAGTCGGCCCAACTCGTCAGGACCAAGTTCGCGCATGTGACCCGACTTTAGATTTCCAAGGTTGATTGGCCCAACCGACACTCGCGCTAAATCTAAAACCGGGTGATTCACTTCATCAAAGAGCCGGCGGACAATCCGGTTGCGACCTTCGTGAATTGTTAGCTCGACCAGTGTGGCATCGGCGGACTGATCCTTGATGGACGCCCGCCTGACATCCACTGCCCTGCCTTCAATCACAATGCCCGATTTAATGCGTTGAAGTGTTTGATTCGAAAGTCGACCTTTAACGCGGGCCACATAGGTTTTGGCAATCTCATGCGATGGATGGCCGAGGTGTTGGGCTAACTCACCATCGTTTGTTAGTAACAACAAACCTTCGGTGTCGCCATCAAGCCGGCCGATATAAAACAGCCGCGGCTCAATGCCGATGAGAACATCGCCGACGCACGGCCGACCTTGAGGGTCACTCATGGTGGTGATCATGCCGCGCGGTTTATTGAAAGCGAACACCACATGACCGCTAGCTTGCGCGATGCGCACCCCATCAACATGAATTACTTGAACTTCGGGGTCAACGCGAGCGCCAAGCTCATCGACTACAACGCCATCAACTGTGACCCGACCAGCAGTGATGAATGTCTCGCACTTGCGCCGCGAACCCAGTCCGGCCGCGGCCAAAACTTTTTGCAGCCGTTCCTGCGCCACAACTTATCCGTTCGCTAAATCCAGCACGGCCTCAACATTGTCTGGCATTGGCAAGTGCTCGGCGATTGGTGGCAAATCTTCAAGTGACTTCAGGCCAAGGCGCTCAAGGAAGTAAGTGGTGGTCTGATACAGATGCGCACCAGTTTCGTGATCGTGTCCGACCTCTTCAATCAAACCGCGAGCAACTAGATTGCGCACCACACTGTCGACATTCACACCACGAATGGCCGAGATGCGCGAGCGAGTTACCGGCTGGCGGTAAGCGACAACGGCCAGAGTTTCAAGCGCTGCTTGAGTAAGTCGAGCGTGCTGACCATCCAACACAAAGCGCTCAACAACACCTGCGCAATCGGCGCGAGTCCAGAACCGCCAACCTCCGGCGATTTCTTTCAGGTCAAAGCCGCGTCCTTGTTCGGTGTATTCGGCCGACAGGTCACGAAGTGTGTCAAGGATTTGATCTTCTGGTGTGCGAGTCAGGGTCGCCAAAGTTGCGGTGGTCATCGGTTCGTCGGCCACTAGCAGTAGGGCCTCTAGGGCGCTACGAAGATCTGGTGCGCCAAGTTCATCACTTGCCGACTCTTCAGCAGTTACTGAGTCGCCTTGGATTTCAAACACTTCATCGCTTGACTGATTCTCGGTGCCTGTCACATCGTCACTCATCTTCGTCCTCTTCTCTAGTTACTAAATCACTTGGTGGCGAAGTGTCGAGCACGTCACCTAACTCGGCCGCCAACCTTGCCCACATCGCCTCGGCCTGTTCGTCGAAACCATCAAGCTCTTCATCGATAGATTCGTCACTTAGTGGCTCGGCATCATCAATAGCCAACCTGTCACCATCAAGTACATCGTGCAATAGTTCGTCTGCGCCGGCCTTTAGGTCAAAGTCAGCAGCGGCTGCAGCATCGAACTCGTCAATATTGGCCCCGATGCCGTCTTTGTCGCCACCAACCCAGCGAATGTTTAAGTCACCGAGCGGGACTGGCTGGTCAAATAGCACTACTCCATCTCGATACAGCTCAAGTAGCGCCAGGAACCGCGCCACGATTAGCAGTGTGCTGTCACAGTCTCGAGTAAGGGTTCTAAAGTCACTATGTCCAGCTCGGCGTAAGCGGTCCACCAAAATTGCGGCCTGCTCGCGTACCGAGACTCTTGGCGCGTGCAAATGGGAAACCGAAATCACTTCAACCGGCTTTGGCGTTAGTGCTTTGGCGGCCAAGTTTGCAAAATCATCTGGGCCAAGGGCCAACACAACTTCAGGCAGAAGTTTTTGGAACTGTGGATCTAGGCCAACAGATCGTGGATGTGCCCGGCCAGCAGTAGCAAGGCGATGAGCGAAGTCCCCTGCCATTAATTTGAATGCGCGATACTGCAACAAACGCGCAAGTAATAAATCGCGCGCATCGAGCACCGCCAAATCCTCTTCATCTTCAACTTCGCCGCCTGGCAATAAACGAGCAGCTTTCAGGTCCAAAAGTGTGGCTGCGATGACTAGAAACTGGGTGGCTTCATCTAGTTCCCAGTTGTCGCCTTGCTCTTTGATGTAGGTAATGAAGTCGTCGGTGATGGTGTGCAACGCAAGCGCAGTGACATCGAGGCGATGTTTTGCAATCAACGAGAGCAAGACATCAAATGGTCCAGAAAATTCATCGAGCTGAACTAGAAAAGAATCTGTTGCCTGCTCTGAAGTGGTTGATGTTAGCTCGGCATCGGCCGGCGCGGACATTAGTTAGGAACCGCGCCCTTCTGTTCAAGACGCTCTACCAATTCCCAGGCCATGTTGCGATAAGCGGTAGCACCCGGTGATGTTGGCGCTTGCTCAATGATTGAGACACCGGCCTTGGTAGTTTCCGGGAATTTCACAGTTCGGCTAACGATGGTATGCATTACGGCATCGCCGAACATGTCATAAACCGCCGCGATGGTGTCGCGAGTGTGATGCGTACGAGCATCAACCATCGTGGCCAGCACGCCATCGATAGTCAGGCGATTGTTCAAGCGCTCTTGCACCTTGCCGATAGTTTCGCGAAGCAGTTCAACACCGCGTAAGGCAAAGAATTCGCATTCCATTGGAATGATGACGCCATCGGAAGCAGTGAGCGAGTTAACCGTGAGTAGTCCAAGCGATGGAGCACAGTCAATCAGGATGTAGTCGTAATCTGCTTTAACTGTTGAAAGTGCTCGATCAAGGGCATACTCACGAGCCACTTCACCAGCCAGGCGAAGTTCTGCTGCAGAAAGTTGAATGTTAGCTGGAAGTAAATCCATGCCCTTGGCTGTGGTAGGAATCACGATTGAGGACGCAGGAGTTGCAGTCGAATCCATCAGCACGTCATAAATGCTGCCTTTTCCTGCAAGTGATTCAGGTTGGATACCCAAGCCGATTGTCATTGAACCCTGCGGGTCCATATCAACTAGCAGTACCTTTCGGCCGGCTTCAGCAAGTGCCGCACCTAGGTTGATCGTAGTTGTGGTTTTGCCAACGCCACCTTTTTGATTACACAGTGCAATCACATAACCTGGGCCATGCTTTTTCAGTGGAGCAGGCGCAGCGAACTTTGGCACTGGACGGCCAGTTAAGCCAATAGAAACAAATTCTTCTTGTGCGCCATCAATTGGCGTTACGGAAGCTTCTTGGGCAGCAGACTTTTCTGCTGGAGCTGGTACATCGGTCACGGGTCGATCCTGTGGTACTGGAATTGGCATTTGGTGTCCTTCCCCATCACGAGATATGCACTTCTTGCGAACAAGTCGTGGGGGAAGACTCTGTTTGGGTCAAGAATACGCGAACCCCTTGTCATTATTGCGATTGCGCGGGCGATATCTCCCCAGCGAGTCGTAACCCTAAACCTTCGCTCGAGGGTGAGAGGTTGCGTAAACTTCCCGCAGTTGCTCGACGGTAACCATGGTGTAGATCTGGGTGGTCGTCACCGATGCGTGACCGAGTAATTCCTGCACAACGCGAACATCGGCGCCATTTTCTAACAGATGGGTAGCAAAAGAATGTCGCAAGGTATGTGGCGAGACTTTATCGCCTAGTCCAGCCCTTTGGGCCGCAGCTTGCAAGATGGTCCAGGCGCTCTGCCGCGAGAGTTTGCCCCCGCGGGCATTGAGAAATAGGGCCGGTGTCCCCCTGCCGCCAATTGCCAAGACAGGGCGAGCTCGGACCAAATAGTCGTCCAGCGCTTTACGCGCGTGGCTGCCTACAGGCACCAGTCGATACTTGTCCCCTTTGCCATGCAAACGCAAAATCGGCAGCTCGTCAGTTAGTTTGGTGATGTCGTCAACACTTAAATCCATCAGTTCGCTAATGCGCGCACCTGTGCCATACAACAGTTCAATTAACGCTCGATCCCTGAGCATCAAAACAGTCAAGTCGCCATCGCTGTCTGCGCCAACCGCACTTAACAGAGCTTGAACTTCGGAAAATGGAAGAGCTTTGGGTAGGCGTTTTGCTGGCGCTGGTGGCTTAACTTGGCGAGCAGGATCAGAATCGGTTATCCCCTCTCGTGCCAAAAAAGCATGAAAACCCCGCACAGCAATTACAGTTCGCGAGGCCGACGAAGCGGCTAGGGCTGCCTGACCATCCTGACCCATTCGGATATTTACCAGAAAATCACTTACTGCATCGCTGGCAACTTGCTTGCCATCGGTAATTTTCCGGTTCGCACAATATTGCTCATAGCGTGATAAGTCTCGTCGATAGGCCGCCAATGAGTTTTTTGCCAAACCTCGCTCCACCGCAAGATGGTCCAGGTAGGCCTGAATCTGACGTTGCAAAGTGCTTGATGACACAGTGCGAATCTACCTGACATAACATCGCGGTTGGGAGATATTGGTAGCGGGTGTTTAGGCAATCAGCTCGTCTACGCAGACCAAATGCAAATCAAAAGCCTCGGCAACTCCGGGGTAGGTCACATGGCCGGCATGAACATTTAGACCCAGCGCCAGTGCGCGATCATCCTTAACCGCTTTCTGCCAACCCTTGTTGGCAAGGGCGAGCGCGTAAGGCAAAGTGACATTTGTCAGTGCGTATGTCGAAGTATGTGGAACGGCCCCCGGCATGTTTGCTACGCAATAGAACAACGAGTTGTGCACTTGGTAAGTCGGGTCGGCATGGGTAGTCGGTTTAGAGTCTTCAAAGCAGCCACCTTGGTCGATCGCGATATCAACTAAAACCGATCCTGGCTTCATTCGCGAAACTAGTTCGTTACTGACTAGCTTGGGTGCTTTAGCTCCGTGAATCAGTACTGCACCGATGACTAAGTCGGCGTCTAGAACTGCCTTTTCAATCTCATATGAATTAGAGACAATGGTCTGCATGTGTCCTTGGTAAATGGCATCTACCTGACGAAGGCGAGCTACATTCACATCAAGCAACAACACTTCGGCCTGCATGCCAAGGGCGAGGGCAGCGGCATTCATTCCCGCAACACCAGCGCCAAGTACGACAACTTTTCCGGCCGCCACTCCAGGCACGCCACCAAGCAATACTCCCCGACCACCATGATCGCGCATCAGGGCAGAGGCACCGACCTGTGGTGCAAGTCGACCGGCAACTTCACTCATTGGAGCAAGTAGCGGCAGCGTACGATCTGCAAGTTCAACAGTCTCGTAAGCGATTGCAGTAACACCGGCGCTAAGCAACGCCTCAGTACACTCTTGTGAGGCAGCCAGGTGTAGGTATGTGAAAAGCACCTGACCCTTGCGCATGCGATGGTATTCAGCAGCAATGGGCTCCTTGACTTTCAAGATCAAATCGCCAGTTGCCCAAACTTCGTCTGCAGTAGGCAAAATCTGCGCGCCAGCTGCAACATACTCTTCGTTTGATATGGATGAACCAAGTCCTGCATCTTGTTCGATGAAAACTTCGTGACCATTTTTTACTAGTTCAACAACACCAGCTGGTGTGATTGCGACGCGATATTCGTGAGTTTTGATTTCTCTTGGAACGCCGACTTTCATTGATATCAAGTCCTCTGCGGCAAGCCCGCTTAAGTTCGACAGGCCCCATTGCCTGACCCTTCTAACCTACTCCTGGCAGACCGAATTTCAGTAATTTTCCAGAGTGGAGTTATTCATTGGTTAGCAGAAATTCAGGATTCGCGGGCTACCCAAGGGGCATCGCCATCACGAACTATCGAATCTGGGTCAGCCATGGCCGCCAATAGCGCGAAGGTGCCTGTTATCAGCAAAGAGTTGGAAATAGAGCCAGTATGGATGGCTTCCATCACTTCGCCTACTGGTACCCATTGCACTTTCATGTGGCGCTCTTCGCCTTCAGCTTCTGGCCGTCCCTCTTCATGGAGTTCAAGTCCAGTGGCGAGATAGCACCGGATTAATTCACTTGAGCTACCGGCTGATGGCGCGAAATCAAAAAGTACTCGCCAATCACTAGCAAGATATCCAGTCTCTTCCTGAAGTTCGCGTTTAGCTGCATCGAGTGGATTTTCATTTGCTACATCAAGTAACCCAGCAGGTGGCTCCCACATGAGTTTGCGCTGTGAATGTCGATATTGCTGGACCAATAACATCTGCCCAAGATCGTTCAGGGCAATAACGCCTACTGCGCCAGGGTGCACAATGTAATCGCGGGTTAACTGCTCGTCGCCAAATTGGAAAGTATCCTCACGCACATCCCAAATCCGACCGGAAAATACCGTCTCCTGATTTAAAAGCGGTAACTGCGCTGGCTCATCTTTAATCACCGCTACTGCCCTGCTCTAGCCAAGGCCGCCTCAATCAAGCCCGCAAAGAGTGGGTGAGCTTTTGTTGGCCGACTACGAAGTTCAGGATGTGCTTGAGTTGCGATGTAATACGGATGCACATCTGTCGGCAATTCAACAAATTCAACTAAGTGGCCATCTGGTGAAGTTCCTGAGAAAACTAATCCTGCGGCAGCAAGTTGCTCGCGGTAAGCATTGTTAACTTCGTAGCGATGACGATGCCGCTCTTCAATCAATGAAGAGCCGTAAACTCGCTCGGCTGTTGAGCCGCTGGAAAGTGCAGCTGGGTAAAGTCCAAGTCGCATTGTGCCACCCATGTCGCGGTCACCAGATACCACATCAGTTTGATCAGCCATTGTGGAGATGATTGGGTTATTGGTGTCTGGTTCAAATTCCGCTGAGTTCGCATCGGCAATACCAACGACATCGCGCGCATACTCAATAACCATGCACTGTAGCCCTAGGCAAAGACCAAGGGTTGGAATCTTGTTTTCTCGCGCAAACTTGAGCGCACCGAGTTTGCCTTCAATTCCGCGTACGCCAAATCCACCTGGCACACAAATTGCGTCAACATCACCAAGCACCATGCTGGCACCTGCTTCAGTTTCACAATCATCCGAGGCTACCCAACGAATATTGACGCGGGCGTAGTTCGCAAATCCGCCAGCACGCAATGCTTCGGTAACCGAAAGGTAGGCATCTGGCAAATCGATATATTTGCCAACCAAAGCTACGGTTACTTCGTGCTTTGGGTTGTGGACGCGATCGAGCAGGTTGTCCCACGCATCCCACTTAACATCTCGAAACGGCATACCTAGTCGACGAATGACAAATGCATCTAGACCTTCACTGTGCAGGACCCGTGGAATGTCATAAATACTCGGGGCATCAACCGCAGCCACTACCGCTTCATCATCAACATCACACATCAACGAAATCTTGCGCTTGATACTTTCTGGGATTGGCCGATCAGCACGCAAAATGATGGCATCCGGCTGAATACCGATACTGCGCAGCGCAGCAACAGAATGTTGGGTTGGTTTGGTCTTGAGTTCGCCCGATGGTCCGATGTAAGGCAGGAGGGAAACATGAAGAGAGAGCACATTTTCTCGGCCTAGTTCGTGGCGAACTTGTCGCACCGCCTCTAAAAATGGCAACGACTCAATGTCTCCAACTGTGCCGCCGACTTCGGTAATCACGATGTCCACATCATCGCTATGCATGGCTAGCATTCGAGCTTTGATTTCGTTAGTTATGTGTGGAATAACTTGAACTGTGTCGCCCAGGTATTCACCACGGCGCTCTTTGGCAATCACATTCGAGTAAACCTGGCCTGTGGTTACGTTTGCTGACCCATGTAAATCACGATCAAGGAACCGCTCGTAGTGACCGATGTCTAAATCGGTTTCAGCACCGTCGTTAGTTACAAATACTTCACCATGTTGAAATGGATTCATCGTTCCGGGATCAACATTTAAATAGGGATCTAACTTTTGCATCGTAACTCGAAGTCCACGAGCAGTAAGAAGATTGCCTAGTGACGAAGCGGTAAGTCCCTTACCGAGTGAAGAGGCGACGCCTCCCGTGACAAATATATGTTTGCGATTACCCACGGAATACCAGACTAACTGATTTCAATTCTGCCCGTGCACAGGCTCGGCAATTTCCGCGTGGCGAACGAGTTGCCCGATCAGGCCAACTAATTCGAGTGACTCTCGCTGGCTGCTAATTCGAGTAGTTCGAGTGCCAAATCTGCCCCAGCTGATGAGTCGCTTAGTCCAGCTAGCATGCGCGAAATTTCGGTCACTCGGTCCTCGCCCGATACTTCGCGGATTTGTGAGGCATGAACTTGCTGGCCTTGATTAGCCTGCACCACATAGTGTTTGTCTGCAAACGCAGCGACTTGTGGCAAGTGAGTCACGACGATTACCTGCGAAGAGCGAGCTAATCGAGCCAATCGGCGACCAACTTCTACGGCTGCTGCCCCACCCACCCCGGCATCAACCTCGTCAAAAATGAAGGTGTCAATTGGGTCAGCGCTGGCTAGTACCACCTGGACTGCAAGCATTAAGCGGCTAAGTTCGCCACCCGATGCTCCTCGACTAATGGGCACCCATGGTGCGTTTGGTCGGCTGACCAGCCCTAACTCAATGTCGTCAGCCCCAAACGGACCTAAATCTGTGGGACGGATTTGGAAGGAAACGCTTGCGCCACTCATGGCCAGACCCTCAAGTTCACTGCGCACTGCCTGCTCAAATGCCGTTGCTGCTAGATGACGTTGCTTTGAAATATCACCGGCCAGGACCAGCATTTGCGCCGTGCAAGCCGCAAGTTCCATTTTGAGTTCTGACACATGCTCATCTCCACCTTGCAGTAGTTCCATCCGAGGTCGGTTCACCTCAACCCAAGCAATAAGGTCATCAACTGTGCCGAATTCACGAGCCAGCTGCTTTAACTCGGATCGTCGCTGTTCGATGTAGGCCAACCGTTGTGGTGAGGCATCTATTGCAGAGGCATATTGAGTAAGTTCGCTTGCAAGTTCACCAGCTAGGACTTCGAGTTCGCGCACTCGGGTGGCAAAACCCTCCAGTTGCTCGTCTAGGTCTGCGCTTTGTTCCAAGGCTTTGCGAGCATTAGTTAGTAGTCCAGCAACAAATTCGCCGTCGTAGTCACTTCCACCAATTGCTTCGCCTGCTTGCATTGCTGCAACAAAGAGCGACTCGCTATTTCCCAGCCGAAGGGCTTCGGTAGCAAGTGTTTCATCTTCGGCTGGCTGAGGTTGCAATTCATCAAAGCGAGTGATCACCGAAGTAATCCGGTCGAGTTCCAATTGTCTTGAAGCGCTATCGGCACTCAGTGAATCAATTCGGTGTTGCAGGTCAAGGTGTTGTGCCCAAAGATCTTGGTACCGAGTTAGCACATCGCTTATTTTGACGCCACCAAATCGATCGAGAATCAATCTTTGATGCGCTGGTTTGCGAAGTTTCATGTGATCGCTTTGACCATGCACAGCTATCATCTCGCCACCTAGGTCAACCAAAGTGGTGTTTGGCATGGCCGTGCCACCAATCACACTTCTGGTTCGGCCCTCTAGCGGAACTTGTCGACCAACAATCACCACATCGTCCTCAACAGTGGCGCCAAGTTCTAAAAGTCTGACCTTAATGTCAGCTGGCACTGCAAGTTCAGCCATTACAGCTGCGGCGTCAGCGCCATCTGCAATCAGCGAGGCATCAGGCTTTGCGCCAAATAGCATCGCGATACTTCTAAACACCATGGTTTTGCCCGCACCCGTTTCGCCAGTTAGTGCTGTGAAACCGGGGGAAAAATTAAGCTCGGCGTCGGCGATTACTCCAAGATTACGGATGCGCAAAATCTCAAGCACGCCAGATTCCTATGCGCCCCAGCCCTGAACTGGCAGCTCGAACTTTGCCACTAAGCGTTCAGTAAATGGAACTTGATGTAAGCGGGCAAATTTAGTTGATTGCTCGGCTCGCACAATAGTTACGGTGCTACCAGCCGAGACTTCAGTTGTGCGCCGACCATCAGCGCTGATTACAACTGGACCTTTGGTGACGGCAACATCAACCGTAGAAGTTGGAGCAACAACTAGCGGGCGAGCAAATAGCGCATGAGCGCTAATGGGAACAACAAGCATTGCATCCACCTCGGGCCAAACAACTGGACCGCCAGCACTAAAGGCATATGCGGTTGAGCCAGTAGGTGTGGAACAAAGTAAGCCATCGGCTGACCACTGCGACAGCGGTCGATCGTCGATACTAACTAAGACTTGGATCATTCGCTCCCGAGCATCTTTTTCAATGGCAACTTCATTAAGTGCCCAAGAATTCCAGGCTTGCCGCTCTGGACCAGTTACCGAAATGGCAAGAGTCATCCGCTCTTCGACAATCCAGTTATGCTCAACAATTGCACTGACAACTGCGTCGATGTTTTCTGGTTCTGCTTCGGCCAAGAAACCAACATGACCAAGATTGACTCCGAGCACTGGAACATCGGCCGGTCGGGCCAATTCGATGCCGCTCAAGATAGTGCCGTCTCCGCCAAACACCACAACAAGTTCACAGCCTGTGGCATCGCTGCTAGAGACGACATCTGGAAGATTTAATAAATCAACATCTTCGTGGGCGCATAAAACTTCGATGTTATTAGCAAGTAATCCAGCAGCGGCGGCCCGAGCAACTTCAGGGGCTTGGTTTGTGCCAGAGCGAACGACAAACAGAACACGACGACTCATGCTGGTCCTTCCGCTACTGCTTGCTGGATGCTGGCGATGTCTGGCGCGGCTGCCCCTTGGCGCAACCACAGAAAATATTCGACATTTCCAGAAGGCCCGGGCAATGGGCTTGCCACCACTCCTGCAGTGCCTAAGCCTAAAGAATAAGCCTTACAGGCAATTTTATTGACTGAATCGACCCGCTGCTCGGCAGATTCCACAACGCCACCAGCGCCAAGTGCTTCTTTACCTACTTCGAACTGAGGTTTAACGAGCAAAAGGGCGTCGGCATCTGGGGTCATGACACTAATTAGTGCAGGCAAAACTGCCTCAAGCGAGATAAAAGACAGGTCGGCAACCACTAAGTCAACTTGGGTGCCCAACTCTTCAGGCGTTAAGTAGCGAACATTAGTTCTATCGCGCGCCGTAACTTTTGGATCTTTAGCCACTTTTTCGGCCAATTGATCGTGTCCGACATCGACGCAATAAATGTGGCCAACTCCCTTTCGCAACAACACATCGCTAAAGCCACCTGTAGATGCTCCAGCGTCTAACGCGGTTCGACCAGCGACGTCAATGTTGAAAGTAGTTAATGCGCCAACTAGCTTGTGAGCGCCACGGGATACATATTCGGAGTCGGCGTCTACTAAAACTTTGATGTTTGTTAGTTCGGAAACCCCACTGGCCGGCTTAACTGCGGTTAAGCCTTCGACAGTGACTTGTCCTGCGGCAATTAATTCTTGGGCTTGCTCACGACTTCTGGCTAATTGTCGACGGACTAATTCAACATCAAGTCGACTTCGGGTCACGAGCCTGCCAGATCAGCTAACGTGTCGTGCAAGCGCCGCTGCACATCTTCAAAAACTTCTACATGTTCATGGACTGGAAGCGACTCCAAGTCGGCAAGTCGGCCTAGTGCATCATCCACTCTGGCCTCCCCTGTCGTGGGTAACGCAAATAAGGCTAAGGCAGAGTCGGTACTCACTACATCTAAATAGTCGGCAACTGGTTCGTTGCTTTCTGATGGATCCAATATTTCATCAGACATTAATTCGTAGCGCCTTTCGGTAATGAAATTCCACGCTCAGCCAAGGCGGACATCGCCTGATCTGGTGAAATAACTAATTCCCATACTGCCACTGCCAGCACCCGAATTGCGTCAAGGGCGTCACCGTGGCCCGATAGTCCATCACCAGCAGCGCGCCAGTCGTGCAAACTCACAAGGCCATGATCCACTGAAACTGCGCTGTGTGAATCAGCGATTCCAGAGGCATCCCAGGCCAAATATGTTGGGCGAAGCTCCGGTGTGGCGCTGAATAGTTCCATAAAGTCCGTAACGCCAGAAAATACCAACAGGCTGTCAATGTTGATACGGTTGGCCGCCAAAATATCTGTGTCCAGCCGATCGCCAATCATCAAGGGTTGCTTTGCTGATGTTCGATCGATAGCACCATACATAAGAGGCGAATCTGGCTTTCCGGCAATTAGGGCAGGTGCTCTGCCAGTAGCAATTTTTAGTGCTTGAATCATGGTTCCGTTGCCAGGTGAAGTGCCAAATGTGGTTGGAATGGTCCAATCAGCATTTGTACCGACCCAGAGTGCCCCGGAGTTAATAATTTTGCTAGCTAGGCCCAGCATGCGCCAGGGCATATCAGGCCAGTAGCCCTGAACAATAGCTGCATAGTGTTTGTCAGGATCTTGGGATGGTTTTAAGCCAACTAGTTCAACTTCATCGGCTAAGTCGCGACTGCCCAACACAAAAACATCACTACCTTGTGGAAGCAGTTTGGCTAATTCGGTTGCTGCTGCCTGCCCGGAGGTAACCACATCATTTGCGGTGACTTGAAGTCCTAGCCGTTGCAAATGTTCAGCAACTACCTTTGGTGATCTAGCAGCATTATTCGTAATGCAAGTTAAGGCAATGCCAAATTGTTGATGCATCTCATTAAGCGTTGGGATAACGGCTGGTACCGCATCGTCACCGATGTAGACAACTCCGTCTAAATCAAGCAGTGCGGCGTCGTAGTCTTTAGCTAGCAGGTTGCTAGTTTGCTGTAATGGAATCACCTTGAATAAGCGCAGTTAGGATAACCGCCGGGCGCTGAGCCTTCGGCAATCTGCCCCCAGCCGGAATTCTTGGCATTATTAAAGGCCTGGACTCGCAAAGCGAAAGGGCGCTTGAGGGAGGTGTGTATGTATTTCACGCCATCTGTGGTCCAAGCGTTGTTCCACTTATACCCGTCGCCCAGCTGGAATTGATAGCGAGTAATTTTGCCAAATGTAACGGTCGGAGCTTTTATCTCTACGCGAAGTACATGACAACTTGATTCCTGAATCGAGAGGATTGTTGGTGCATCAGGATAAACCGGAGGCGGTGCGACCGGCCGAACAACTCCAGCGTCGGTAATCGCGCCTTGACCCGCCGAGTTTTTGGCACGAACTCTGACGCTGTAGTCAATGTCATTGTTGCTCACTCGAACTAATTTTGCAGTGCCAGCAATAGATGCCGGGCCAAGCGAAACCCATGCGTGGTCATTTAGTGAATAGAAGTACTGCGTGACAGCTGACGAGCCTGAGTCGGCAGGAGCTATCACAGTTATTGTGAAAGATTTGTCGCCGGCAACCAATGAAGAGACACTCGGTGCGCCAGGAACACGAGGCACAACATTTCCTGCAGTTGCCGGTGCTACTGAGACCGAAATTAACAGTGCCGTTGCTAGGACAAATTGGCCTAGTCTTGAGAAAAACTTCTTTGGGTGGCTCTTAATCATTCTCTTCTCGTTCTTCTTAGGTTTAACTGAAGTTTAGTGGTCAAAGATTGTTGGTGCATTACAGAATGCAGAGCTAAGTTTGTGGCATTTTCACCAAGTCAAGAGCAGTAACTTCAACTTCCACTCTAGATACCACTCCTGTGCCGGCCTTGCAGAACCTGCGCCGCAATTCACCTAATATCTCTACCACATCTGCGATTGACAGTGATCTGGACGTGCGTTGACTACCTGCTTCAAACGAAACGCAATCTATGGTTTCCACGGTTACTTTCGTTGCTGGCTTTGCTCGCGGAACAACCATCCGAAACCGAACGAGTGTTTCGCCGCTCGGTAACTCTATTTCTTCGGCCGCTGAAGTTACCCGGCCAATTAGCCGGACTGAATTCTGCCAGCCGGAAAAATCTGATGTCATTGCTCCCCCAAATTTAGGGATTCAGTCTTGTTGCAGGTCCCACTTGCCGCAAGACTGACAATTGGAATTGTCGAAGGTGGCAGACTGTGAATTTATTCGTCGTCGGAGTACTCCTCGTAGACGTAGTCGTTGTCAAACTCTTCGTAGACACTTCCTTCAAGTTCAGCAATTCGACGATCGGCATCAGTTTGACCGTCAACATCAACTGCCGCTGCCCGGTGAAACCACTCGATGGCTTCCTGAGTGCGCTCCATAGTGGCCAAGATGTCTGCGTAGGCATATCGAATTCGAGCGGACCAAGGCTCGTTCGAGGGCTTGTTTAGTTCGGGGCATTGTAAGGTTGCCAGCGCAGCCTCAGCGTTTCCTTGATCAAGTCGGGCTCCGGAAACAACGATGCGCATTTCCACTCGACCACCAATAGACAGCCCGGCAACGATTGGATCGCTTGCCATCGCAATTGCTTTCGCAGGCCGGCCAAGTGCTCGCTCACAGTCGGCCATAACGGGCCAATATTCCTTGTTGCCGGTCATACGCTTTGCAGCGCGATATTCGGACAATGCAATGTCGAAGTGGCCAGCGTGATAAGCCGCTCCAGCTGCAGTTTCACGGACAACTGCGATCCGTGATGCTTTATCAAGCGCGGCTTTTGCGTGCAACCAACTAAGTTCTGGCTCGAAATTTGCTAACTCGACGCATGCGGCCATGTGCCTGGCGACGCGTAGAGCTAGACCGTCAGGCAATGTGCGAAGTTCGTTGCGCACTGCTCTTGGCAGTTCTTCGCCAGTGATGTGATCAGGAATGATAGGTGCATCACTTCCGCCGCGACGAGACCGTGCGGTATTTTCGCCACGATCGTCATCACGACGCGGGCGACGAGAATTATCACCAGGTCCACGTGTTAAACCGCGACTGTCATCACGTCGCGGGCGACCAGAATCCCGGCGGTCACTACTTGTGCGGCGCTCCCCGTCACGAGCGGGGCGGCCGGTTGAAGTGCGACGGTCGCCATCACGAGCGGGGCGGCCGCTCGAAGGACGACTCGAACCGCCAGCCGAACGAGCGTTATCGCGGGTAGGTCGGGCATCATCCCGACGCGGGCGGCTGGAGCTTCGAGATTCTCCATCTCGGGTAGAGCGGCTGGAAGTTGGACGATCACTTGATGGTCGACTTGAACTTGCTCGACCCGAGCCACCTGAACCTGGACGACCAGATGATGGACGGCTACCGGCTGGGCGGCCTGAACTTGGCCGACCAGAGCCCGAGCGTGAGCCACTAGAAGAGCGACCTGATGAACTTGAACCTGAATTACCGCGGCCACTTGATCGACCCGAAGGTCGAGATGACGAATTACCTGCAGGCATATTGCTGCTCCTAAAAATCTGAAGTGACCGCTATTGAATTGTTGTCTTGAGTCTAACTGAAAGCTGTGAGGTTAGAAAATTCTCAATGTTTACTTGGAACTAACCTGGGCGACTAATTCTTGGAGTCGCTTCACTTGTCGAGAAAGCCGTTGAACCAGAGCATTTTCCTTGCCCAAGTATTCCGTGTAGACGGCAAGCACTTCACCGTAGTACCAACTGGTTTGCTTAGCGCTCGCGTTGAATCGATCCCAAACAATTACTCCCTCGTTTTCAACATCGTTAGTGATTGCTAGTGAGTTGCTCAATTTATCGGCAACTGAGACCAGTAGGAATGCGGGATCAGTTGCAGCTTTTGCTCGCATGTGAGCGATGTGAATTTCTTTTCGCTCTTGCCAATTGTCTTTAGTTCGCTCGATGCCGGTGTCGCCATCTGTGCAGTCTTTGACTAGTTCTAATACCCGATCTCCGAACAGCCGCTGGATTTCGACTGCGGTGACCTGGCCTGCAGGAGTAATCGGTTGATCTTCGAGGGCATCGTGTAATAGTGCGGCTATCTGCTGATCTTCATCGCCGTGCCCCTGAATTACTATGCCCAGCACATCGGCTAAGTGGGTTAGATATTTTATGGCTGGCTTATGCTTTTCGTCCTCAGCCTGCTTGCGGTATTGATCCTGATGGATCCATGCGGCGAAGGCAAAGGCCTGGCTCAATCGTGATTGTGGGATTTGGGTTTCTGTCATGCATTTCCTCTCTGCTTACACTTACAAAATAACAATTGGGTCTGACAAAAATGCATTACCAGCGAGTCCAGATAGCTGATGCTAAGCCCTCAATGTCAATGGTGAACGGTATTCTTTTGCTACCAAATGAATGAGGTTACATGAGCCAGAACGCAGATCCCGTTTTACACACTCCGCTGCCAAAAAATGTCGAAGGCCATAACGCCGAGTACGAGTTGGGTCTTTTGTTGAGTAGATTCCATCGCGAGGGTTTTGAATTCTGGTTTGACCTTAACTATTTGCCTAATGTTCCAGACATAGACCTGATGGTCTATTCCAAAAAAGTTGGGTTATTTGTCTGTGAAATCAAGGGTCACTCGATTCAGCAAATTGGCAAATACACGGCCAAAGAATTCATACGTAGTGATGGTCAAGTAGTTTCACATCCGGTTACCCAAGTTAGGCGAAACTCGCAGAAGTTGAAGGACTTTCATGCCCGGATGCTGAAGCAGGATGGCTCAGATGAAACCGTCCCATTTTTCCAAACAACAGTAGTTTGGCCACGCATCACGAGGGCTCAGTGGGAAGAACGCTTTGCATCGAGACCAATACTTACTCAATCAAAGAGCTTCGTTTTTCAAGATGACCTTTTGAATGCGCGGACGTTTAACGAGAAGTTGTCGGAGATTCGTAATAAGCCACTCCTTGGCATTTATCCTCCGACTAATCCTCCTCGCGAAAAACACGGAGTAAAGTCGCTGGCTGATTACATTAAATCAGCCGAAAGTGACCATCAAAGGTCGATCAAAGCTAAGTCTGATAAGCCAATAGATATTGCCTACCTCGAAAAGGAATTAAATAAGTATCCATTTGGCGAAACTCACATTGTCCAGATGAGTGGCGCGGCTGGAACAGGCAAGACTACTTTTATGATTCAACTTGGAATGCAGCATGCACGAGTTGGTGGAAGTGTCCTTTATCTGTGTTACAACAAAGCTTTGGCTGCTGAAGTCCAGGCACAAGTCCAACTGCTTCGTAGCCAGGACACAATGCTTGGCCACATAGATGTTTATGATCAATTCGCACTTTATGAGAACATAGCGCCAGAAGTTTCCTACATGGAACACGAAGCAACTGCGGAAGATGTAATTCTCTGTTTGAAAAGAATACCCCAACATGAAATCGTTAAATACGACACAATCTTGATAGATGAGGGACAGGACATCAATGGCGATGCAATCGCGGTTGCAGAATACTTGGCCGTTAGTGATGCCTCTTGGTTTGTCTCCATAAGCAAGGGTCAAGAACTCTTTGGATTTGATCAAGATCGCGAATTTCCATGCGCCGAAATCCAAAGAATTTTGCAGGGAGCTAAGCGCCCAGCCCGAAATCGACTCTTTCGCGGCAGTGAAATTCCATTCCTGGCTTCTTACGCTTTCCACGAATATTTTCCAAATATTGAACGAGTCAAAAAATTTATCTCCGAAAAGGTGCTCTCTCGGAAATTTCAAGTTGGTGAAGAGGAGCGACAGAAGGAATTGCCAGCGCAGGCAAAGCACATGTCGGTAAGTTATCTGCCCAGTTCGCCCGAAGCCTTTAAGTCTGGTGTGCGCTCAGCCGTTCTTGAAACACTTCAAGAAGTCCGCGAATATGACGGAGATGGCAGCTTGATGGTAATCGTATTTGGCGACAAGAGTCCGGCATATCCCATTGTTAGGGCAACTTTGCGTGAAGCTAAGAAAGCAATTCACGACTTAACCATAGAGAAAAACCGTCGCAATGTTGCTGCACCTGGGTCCGTTCGAATTGTTAAGGCCATGGGATCAAGAGGACTGTCAGCCACACACGTCCTAGTATTTGACTTCGATTTCATCCAACAATGGTGTGCGGATAAAGCCGAAAGACCTCCGGCAATGAACTTGAGCTACGTAGTTCTGACTCGTGCTGCACATTCAACTAAAGTTTTTGTAGATACAGAAAATATCAACGAAAATACGGAATTCTTGGCTTCAGTCATTTCAGAAATGCGACTTGCAAAACTAACCGGTGGGAAAAGTTAGGAAATCATCTAATCCACATTTGCATTTGTCATAAACTCGCACAATGAGTATTTCGACAAAGCGGTCACTGGAACACATGTCTTGGGCCAATCAAGAGGTCTATCGCGCCGTTCAATCGCTAGAAGATAAGGCACTTGGGTCATTCATTGTGAATCCAGAGTGGACGGCCGGGCAGATTCTGCAACACATCGCTAGTGGAGCAGATTGGTATGTTTACTGCCTGACTGGTGCTATGTGGCACGAGAATTTGATTCCAGATTCGATTGCAGATGTAGCGGTCAATGCAAAAGTATTAGCCGAATATGACGCCATAATTATTGCCGAAGCCGAAAAAGACGACGAGCTACTCAGTATTCAAATGGAAGATGGGGTGTTCCAGCATTGGCGGTCAACTTTGATTGCTCAAGCAATTCATCACGCCACCGAACATCGCGCTCAATTGATTGATGCCCTTGAATTTCGTGGATACCGGCCCATCAATTTGGACGACATCGACCTTTGGGCTTTTGAGAAGATTTAATTTCTCGCATCCGAAATAAAAAGTGGGCCACTTGAAAACAAGTGACCCACTTTTAAAATATGCCCGGCGACGTCCTACTCTCCCACACCTTCACAAGTGCAGTACCATCGGCGCTGAAGGGCTTAGCTTCCGGGTTCGGAATGGAGCCGGGCGTTTCCCCTTCGCCATGGTCGCCGAAACTCTTTCGAGTTTGTTGACGGACATGTATTTAGTTGTATACATACATTGATTGCTGTGAAGCAATCAGGTTCCCGACCGTAACTCGGGAACCGCATAGTGGACGCGATCAAAAATTTTAAGAATTCGTAAGTTAAACCCCTTTTCACAAAAGTGAAAAAAGTGGCAAGTCCTCGACCTATTAGTACCGGTCAGCTCCATGCGTTACCGCACTTCCACCTCCGGCCTATCAACCCAGTCATCTTCTGGGGGTCTTACCTGGTTACCCAGTGAGAGTCCTCATCTTGAAGCAGGCTTCCCGCTTAGATGCTTTCAGCGGTTATCCCTTCCGAACGTAGCCAACCAGCCGTGCCCTTGGCAGGACAACTGGCACACCAGAGGTTCGTCCACCCCGGTCCTCTCGTACTAGGGGCAGCCCTTCTCAAGACTCTTACGCGCGCGGAAGATAGGGACCGAACTGTCTCACGACGTTCTAAACCCAGCTCGCGTGCCGCTTTAATGGGCGAACAGCCCAACCCTTGGGACCAACTCCAGCCCCAGGATGCGACGAGCCGACATCGAGGTGCCAAACCATGCCGTCGATATGGACTCTCGGGCAAGATCAGCCTGTTATCCCCGGGGTACCTTTTATCCGTTGAGCGACGCCGCTTCCACTTGCCGGCGCCGGATCACTAGTTCCGACTTTCGTCCCTGCTCGACCTGTCGGTCTCACAGTCAAGCTCCCTTGTGCACTTGCACTCGACACCTGATTACCAACCAGGCTGAGGGAACCTTTGAGCGCCTCCGTTACATTTTAGGAGGCAACCGCCCCAGTTAAACTACCCATCAGGCACTGTCCCTGATCCGGATTACGGACCTAGGTTAGACAGCCAATACGATCAAAGTGGTATTTCAAGATTGACTCCACCGAAACTGGCGTCTCGGCTTCAAAGTCTCCCACCTATCCTACATAAATCGAATCGACCACCAATACCAAACTATAGTAAAGGTCCCGGGGTCTTTCCGTCTTTCCGCGCGTAACGAGCATCTTTACTCGTAGTGCAATTTCGCCGAGTCTATGGTTGAGACAGCGCTGAAGTCGTTACGCCATTCGTGCAGGTCGGAACTTACCCGACAAGGAATTTCGCTACCTTAGGATGGTTATAGTTACCACCGCCGTTTACTGGGGCTTAAATTCTGAGCTTCGCCTTGCGGCTAACCCGTCCTCTTAACCTTCCAGCACCGGGCAGGCGTCAGTCCATATACATCGTCTTGCGACTTCGCATGGACCTGTGTTTTTAGTAAACAGTCGCTTCAGCCTAGTCTCTGCGGCCGCACTGCGCTTCGAGAGTAAATCTCTACACACAACGCGGCCCCCCTTCTCCCGAAGTTACGGGGGCATTTTGCCGAGTTCCTTAACCATAGTTATCTCGATCGCCTTAGTATTCTCTACCTGAACACCTGAGTCGGTTTGGGGTACGGGCGCCAACGACACTCGCTAGAGGCTTTTCTCGGCAGCATAGGATCATCCACTTCGCCTAATCGGCTCGGCATCAGCTCTCAGGCATGTGAGTTGCGGATTTGCCTACAACTCGCCCTACAGCCTTACCCCGGGACAACCATCGCCCGGGTTGGACTACCTTCCTGCGTCACCCCATTGCTTGCCTACTATCAGATCAGGTCGCGGACCGCCACGAATCAACCCGAAGGTCTCCTCGCTTTGGTGCGCTTAGTATCTCCAAATTCGGCATTGTCGCGTCGTCGGCGGTACGGGAATATCAACCCGTTGTCCATCGATTACGCCTGTCGGCCTCACCTTAGGTCCCGACTTACCC
>RFTJ01000019.1 GCA_009923495.1 Actinomycetota bacterium | reverse complement strand
ACGGTCCAGTTGGAGCTCCAGCGGGCAGGTCAGGTTGATGTTCTTTAGTCATTAAGTATTTAAGTCCTTAGATTGGATTCCGAGAGTTTCGAAACTATTAGGTAATACCTACTATTGCACTGAATACAACCAAAATGCGCCAACCTTGTATTCCCTGGCTTAGGGAATAACCTTCGACTCCTGCCTGTTCAAGTAATTCGTAGGTAATTCACCATTTTTGAAAGCGAGAAATTAATGACCGTACTACTTCCCGTGCTAGCCGGACTCTTAGCCTTTGCAGCAATTGGCTCTGGTTTCGCGAAATTAGCGAAGGTGCCCAATGTTATGCAAAGTATGGAAAGTGTCGGTGTTCCATTAAATCGAATCCCACTTTTGGCTGTACTCGAGATCGCTGGCGGACTCGGATTGGTAGCTGGAATCTGGAATAACTCGCTTGGCATTTTGTCTGCTGCCTGTTTGTCGCTCTACTTCCTTGGCGCAGTTCTTAGTCATTTGCGCAAAAAGCACTCGATTGCTGAATTCGGACCGGCGCTTGTGATTTTCGCAATTGCCGTTGGTGTTTTTGTTCTTGAACTGAAGCGCTAGGGGAAAGGAGACCCCACCCAAAAGGGTGAGGCAAAGAGGCAGTTACTGGTCAACATTCCGATTGCAGGCAATCGCCAACGATTGCGCAATCGGCTGCGGAGACGAGAGCCGATGCGGGATTGTTTGCGGGATAGGCCGCAGCCGCATCGGAAAATGGATGCCAGAGTACGAATCGTTCGTCAGTCATGCTATTCGCGAATGCGGTCTAAAGTGCCACAAGTTCCGAATGCAAGTGATCGCTTACGATCACGCATTCGGCTCCCAAATCCTCCTAAGTCAGATTCCGAACAGACAAAAGCCCCACCCAAAAGGGTGAGGCTTTTTGTCTGCGGAGACGAGAGGAGCCGTCGGTGCTGCGCACCTCCTCCCAAATCCCCACATCTACAAATTCGCGCATAAGAAAACCCCGCCCAAAACGGGCGGGGTCCCTTAAGCGCGGAGACGAGAGGATTTGAACCTCCGAAGGGTTGCCCCTTACCTCATTAGCAGTGAGGCGCACTCGACCGGACTATGCGACGTCTCCTTGTGGAACTTCAATTTTAGAAGAACTCACGTTTTACTTCTAGCGGCGAGAGAGGGACCCGTCACTCGTGCTATTCGCACGAGTTCCTCCCAAATCCCGCCTCGCTTTCGAAGCGAACCAAGCAATCGCAAAAGCGATTTCTTGTTTCGCGGCGAGAGAGGGATTTGAACCCCCGGAGGCTTTCACCTCAGACGCTTTCAAGGCGCCCGCATTCGGCCGCTCTGCCATCTCGCCCTGTGCGATTTGTAAAAATCCCACCTGAGCAAGATTACGGCAGAACGGCCAATCTTAGAAATTGCAGGGGTGGGCTAAGCCAATTTGGCAATCTTTAACGCAATGAACGGGCTGAACCACCCAGCATATTTAACTTGCAACTCAGGCAGTTTCCAATCCTGGCCAGTAATTCTGCCTCGACAGCTATCGGTTCCACATAAGCAATCAAATTCGTCGTAGTCGCTGTCGTCGCATGTCGCGTAATCGAAAGTCAACTCTTCGCCGACGGAGATGTCGCGCATGGCTACCAGAACCATAGATCCTAAAAGGCCAAGGTTTGGCTCACATGAATGATTGATCATATCGCCTGGCTCGCGCTCGATACCTGGACTCAAATACAAATTTTCGGCTACCTGAATGGATCTGTGCTGCTGGTCTTCTGGGAGGGTATCCAACGTCTCGCGTGTAGTGACGTAGCCACCAAAGCCAACTACAGTTTCACCTTTAGAAATTGCAGAGATAGCGTAACTTCCCATACCTTTTTCGCCCGCGGCGCTAGCTTGTGCAGACAAAGTCAGCCAGTTCATATTCAATAGAGGGTGTCCTTACTAATGCTTGGACTTGAAATCTTAATTGGTAATAATTAACACCCGTAGTCAAAAATCCAAAAAAAGCTGGGGGATAAGTGAATTTACCGGCAACCAATTACTTACTTTAAATAACGAAAGCCTAGACTTAAGCCATGATTGACTTGGTTGCGCTGCGTCAAGACCCCGATGCCATGAAGGCTTCCCAGATTGCTCGCGGAGAGTCTGCAGCACTCGTTGATGATGTTTTGGCAGCAGATGTAATTCGCCGAGCCGCAGTCACCGAGTTTGAAAATCTTCGCGCAACCCAAAAGAGTATCGGCGCTCGGGTCGCCAAAGCCAGTGGCGATGAAAAGACAAACTTGCTTGCACAGACTAAAGACTTAGCTGACCAGGTCAAGGTTGCCGAGGCAAAGGTGCGCGATGCTGATGCTTCGTTAGATCAACTACTGCTTTCGCTCTCAAATCTCATTGATCCGAATACGCCTACGGGCGGTGAAGATGACTTCATTGAAATTCGCCGAGTCGGGCCACCACGAGATTTTTCGGCTGAGGGATTCGTAGCGCGTGATCATGTGGAAATTGGCGAGCTGATTGGCGCAATCGATATTGAGCGCGGTGCCAAAGTCAGTGGCAGTCGCTTCTACTACTTAACTGGTCCTGGTGCGTTGCTTGAACTGGCCCTTGTTCAGTTCGCTATGCATAAGGCGGTTGAGCATGGGTTCACCGCGATGATTCCGCCAGCACTTGTTAAACCAGCAGCTATGGAAGGTACTGGCTTTTTAGGTCAAGCTGCCGAGGATGTTTACCATCTTCCAAATGACGATATGTACTTAGTTGGCACTTCCGAAGTTCCACTTGCTGCCTATCACATGGACGAGATTCTTAATCTTGAGAATCTACCGCTTCGTTATGCCGGATTTTCTCCTTGCTATCGCCGTGAAGCGGGCAGTCACGGCAAAGACACTCGCGGGATTTTCCGAGTTCATTGGTTCGACAAAGTGGAAATGTTTTCCTTCTGCCCTGTTGAGCAAGCAGCCAGTGAACACGAACGGTTACTTAGTTACGAAGAAGAGTTTTTGCAGGCTCTCGAAATTCCATATCGAGTAATTGACATTGCTGCCGGCGACTTAGGTTCGAGCGCTGCTCGCAAGTTTGACTGCGAATTTTGGGTACCGTCACAAGAGCGTTATCGAGAAATAACCTCAACATCGAACTGCACAACTTTCCAAACCCGTCGGTTGCGCATTCGGGGCCGAGATGCCGATGGCATTGTGCCTATTGCGACGCTGAACGGAACTTTATGCGCCGTGGCCAGAACTATTGTGGCGATTTTAGAGAATCATCAGAGCCCTGATGGCTCTGTTCGAATTCCAGCCGCACTTCAGCCCTACCTTGCTGGTCAAACGCACTTTAACTTGAAGTAATTTCCAGGCAAGCGGTAGTAAGTCGGAAATGTAGGGGATCTATGATGCAACTCTTTGCTACCGATTTGGACGGCACCCTACTCAATTCCTCGGGGGAAATCTCACAGGCAAACATTTCTGCATTAAATGCGGCAAAAAACGCTGGCTTGCATGTCGTTTTTGTTACTGGGCGACCACCTAGATGGATGGAGCAAATAGGTCACGCTACCGGAATCCATAGCGCTGCGATATGCGCGAACGGCGCGCTGGTTTTGGATGTAGCAACCGGCGAAACAATACATGCCGATTTTTTGGATCGGGAGCTTGCTTTAGAAGTTGTTCAGGGTCTACAGAGTCTGGATGCTGGAGTCTCATTTGCTGTGGAAGTGGCAACCCAGTCCGATTCCTTTCTAATCGACCACACTTACCAGCCGCGCTGGGAAACACCACGGCCGGTCCCAAGGATGCCAGTCGAAGAGATGTTTAGTTCAGGTCGGGTCGTTAAGTTGTTAGCCAGACCGAGCAAAAATGCTTCCTTAGATGCTGATCAATTTGTCTCAGCAGCCGAAGAAATTGCTGGCCACCTTGTTGATTTCACACATTCAAACATTCACGATGTACTACTGGAAATGAGTCCAATCGGGATAAATAAAGGTTCGGCACTGGAGCGTTTCGCGACCAACTTGGGCGTCTCACAAAATTTGGTTGCAGCCGTTGGCGATATGCCAAATGACATCCCGATGATTTCATGGGCTGGCAAAGGAGCTGCAGTGGCAAATGCCCATGAAGAGGTAAAAGCGGTAGCTGACCTATTGCTTCCATCAAATGACGATGATGCAGTGGCACATTTCATCGGCCAACTGTTGAACGACTAGTCGCTCGCTCGGTTTCTAACTTGATCCAACCATTCATCAGAATTTAGGAATTGCTTTTCAACTGCTACTGAATCACTTTCAGTTATGTGCGCTTCGTGTCGTGGATACGAGCCAAGGAATTTAACATCAGCACAAATGCGGTGCAAGCCTTTTAACGCTTCGCCAACGTGCTCTTCATCTATGTGTCCTTCGCAATCTATCGAGAAGAAATAGTCACCCAATTGCTTCCGAGTTGGCCGAGACTCTATTCGGGTTAAGTTGACTCCACGAACTGAAAATTCAGTCAAGATTTCCAGAAGCGCGCCTGGATGATCTTCATGCATGAATAGCGACAATGTGGTTTTGTCATTTCCACTTGGCGGAAAGGCATGCCCAGGTTTGCGGACCAGAATGAAACGTGTCCACGCTGCAGACTGATCAGCTATTCCATCTTGCAAAATCTCTAAGCCGTAGTGTGCCGCTGCTGCTGTTGAGGCAATGGCCGCTTGGTAGTTTGCTTCAGGAGTTAACTCAGCCGCCGCCGCAGCAGTTGACATCGCAGGAAGTACATGTACATCAGGTAAGTTCTGCGCAATCCAACCGGCGCACTGCGCATGTGCATGCGGGTGCGTAGCAACTCGTTTGATTTCACTCAACTTTGTCCCAGGTCGAACCAACAGGGCAAATTCAACTGGGATCGCTATCTCATCAACAATTTGCAGCATGCTGCCATGTGAAAGTTCATCAAGAGTGGTTGGCACTGAACCTTCAACCGAATTTTCAATAGGTACGAGCGCACCGGTTACTTCACCATTTCGCACTAAATCCAAAGCTTGTGCGACTGAAGCAACTGGAAGAAGTTGTGCGCCCTGACTCTCGGGCATTGCGAGCAGTGCGGCCTCGGTAAATGTGCCACGCGGTCCCAAGTATGCATATGTACTCATTGAAGTTCAAGATTACGCGTAAACAGCAATTCTTGGAAAAACGAAAATCTAATTCAGTGTGTATGTAAGGGATAATTCGGGTTTTATCCGTAATTATTATTTAGTGGAATCAACGGTTTATCAGCGCGACCGCGACGGGAATCTGATTCCTGTCGTGGCCACCTCAAATCAAACCCGTACTGAAAATCCAGCAGCACAACCTCAGCCAGTTAAGACTCCTGGGCCGAAAAAGGAAAAGCGCCGGATCCTTCCCAAGAAAATATCTCGACCTCTGAAATTCTTTTTTGCAACCTATCTACTTCTCTTTATCTGGGTTGGAGTCGACTTATCAGGCAGTATGGAAAAAGTAAATGCGTTTCCACCACATCAAATTGCAGACACCGATGGTACTAACTGGCTTTTGGTTGGCTCCGATAGCCGCGATGGACTGTCCCGAGCTCAGCAGTTAGCTCTACACACGGGTGGCGATTTCGGCCCAGCCCGCTCAGACACAATCATGATCGTGCACATCGATAAGGGCGGGAAACCCACCTTAATTAGCTTGCCCCGGGATTCATGGATTATTTTGCCTCGGCATAAATCCGACGACGGCACAATTCGTGACGACTACATGAATAAGATCAATGCCTCGTTTTCTATCGGTGGTCCGCAGTTGCTCATTCGAACTATTGAACGCAACACTGGCCTGCACATCGATCACTACATGTCGATTGGATTACTAGGAGTGCGCAATTTGGCCGTAGCGGTAGGTGGGGTACGACTTTGTCCGAAGCAAAATTATGACGATCGTGATTCTGGACTCCATATCAAGAAG
Source organism: Actinomycetota bacterium (assembly GCA_009923495.1). Lineage (NCBI taxonomy): Bacteria > Bacillati > Actinomycetota > Actinomycetota bacterium. Next base: position 15,890 of record RFTJ01000019.1, on the reverse strand, counting down.
GGCTGCCAAATTGCGAATGGCCGAACCGCACTCGCTTATGTCCGCATGCGCCACGCCGACCCACTTGGTGACATCGGTCGAGTGCAACGCCAACAAGAGTTTGTTTCTGCGGTCTTGCACAAGGCAATGGCACCCTCACTATTACTAAACCCATTCGCGGTTCGCGGTCTAGGTAAAGCAGTAGAAGGCGTAGTCACGGTAGGTGATCAGGACAATCTCATTGACCTAGCAAAATTCGGCATCGCGATGCGCGCGATTTCGAAAGGTGCAGGGCGGACTATGACGGTGCCGATAGCGGATTCAAATGGGTATAGAGACGGACAGTCTGTGGTGATTTGGGACCAGGAAAAGGCCCGCAGGCTCTTCAGGTCACTAGGCGCAAAGTAAATTTCGCCTAAAATCAACCTTTTTTGGCGACTTGGTTTCACAGTTCACCTTAAATCTCATAAACTCTTGCGAGTACTCAATGAGGAGAATCATGCCAAGTTTGACTTTGTCATCCGCAAACATCACCACCATTTCCATCGTTGCTGCAATCTCTGTTGCTGCCTTGGTTGTGGCTGCAGTCTTAGTTCGACAGGTTCTTTCAGCAAGTGAAGGTACCGAGAACATGAAAAAGATTGCAGGTGCAGTACAGGAAGGCGCAGCTGCTTACCTGAACCGTCAATTCAAAACCCTAAGTGTTTTCGCGGTGCTAGTTTTCTTTGTGCTCTTTGCCTTGCCAGCAGATACCCAAAATGAGCGCATCGGTCGCTCAGTGTTCTTCCTCGTAGGCGCATTATTTTCTGCCATTACTGGTTACATGGGCATGTGGCTAGCTGTCCGCGGAAATGTTCGCGTTGCCGCCGCCGCAAAAGACAGTGGCGAACAGGCTGCCATGAAAATTGCTTTTCGCACAGGCGGCGTAGCGGGTATGTTCACTGTCGGCCTTGGTTTACTCGGTGCCTCAAGTGTTGTTCTGATTTACCGCGAAGACGCTCTTCGGGTGCTTGAAGGTTTCGGATTTGGTGCCGCCCTACTTGCCATGTTTATGCGAGTCGGTGGTGGAATTTTTACAAAGGCTGCCGATGTCGGCGCAGACCTTGTTGGCAAAGTAGAGCAAGGCATTCCTGAAGACGATCCTCGTAACGCAGCAACTATTGCAGACAATGTTGGCGATAATGTTGGTGACTGCGCAGGAATGGCCGCCGACTTATTTGAGTCTTATGCAGTTACTTTGGTTGCTGCGCTAATTCTGGGCAAAGAAGTTTTCGGCTCACTTGGTTTAGTGTTCCCATTGGTGGTTCCGGCCATTGGAGTTATCACCGCTGTAATTGGAATTTTTGCGGTTTCTCCTCGCGAAAATGACCGTTCGGGAATGAGTGCAATCAATCGTGGCTTCTTTATCTCTGCAATTATTTCTGCATTGCTAGTAACCGGTGCGGCTTACTACTACTTGCCAGCAAAACTGAGTGCAATCGTTCCAGATCTGACGATTGGTGGTCAGTCAGTACCAGATTTGAACCCACGAGTTCTAGTTATTTCCGCAGTTCTGATCGGAATTGTTTTAGCGGCAGCTATTCAGCAACTTACGGGCTATTTCACCGAAACAAATCGCCGCCCGGTCGATGACGTTGCGAAGTCTTCTTTAACTGGATCGGCAACCGTAATCCTTGCCGGCGTTTCCGTTGGACTAGAGTCTGCTGTTTATTCGGCGCTGCTAATTGGCTCGGCACTCTATGGTGCCTTCCTGTTAGGTCACGGTTGTATTTTGCTTAGCTTGTTCGCTATCGCACTTGCTGGTACTGGTTTGCTAACTACCGTTGGTGTTATTGTTTCAATGGATACTTTTGGTCCAGTTTCTGACAATGCACAGGGTATTGCTGAAATGTCAAAGGATGTTCATGGTGAAGGTGCACAGGTACTTTCCAACCTTGACGCAGTAGGCAACACCACCAAGGCAATCACCAAGGGTATTGCGATTGCCACTGCGGTACTAGCCGCAACTGCACTCTTCGGCTCGTTCCGTGACGCTGTCGTGACTGCTGCGGGCAAGGTGACAGACAAGGCATCAGAGTTCGCCGGCAACCTTGACGTTTCAAACCCGCGCAACCTTTTTGGACTGCTTATTGGCGCTTCAGTGGTTTTCCTATTCAGTGGATTGGCAATCAATGCGGTGTCGCGCGCTGCCGGCGCAGTAATCTTTGAAGTTCGCCGCCAGTTCCGGGAGCATCCAGGAATTATGGAAGGCACTGAATTGCCAGAGTATGGAAAAGTCGTTGATATTGTGACTCGCGATTCTCTTCGCGAACTGGCAACCCCAGGATTACTCGCGGTGCTAACACCGATTGCAGTCGGGTTTGGCTTAGGGATTGGCGCACTCGGATCATTCCTGGCAGGCACTATTGCAACTGGAACATTAATGGCCGTGTTCTTGTCCAACTCTGGTGGTGCATGGGATAACGCAAAGAAGTTTGTTGAAGATGGCCACTTTGGTGGCAAGGGTTCAGAGGCCCATACCGCAACCGTTGTTGGCGACACTGTTGGCGATCCGTTCAAGGACACCGCAGGTCCGGCAATCAACCCACTCATCAAGGTAATGAACTTGGTGGCCCTGCTAATTGCGCCTGCCGTTGTTTCCCTTGACCTTAACGGCGAGACAGGAATCCGTACTGGCCTAGCCGTCGGAGCGATTGTGATTGTTGTGGCTTCAGTTATCATCTCAAAGCGCCGACCAATTGCCGTTGGCGAAGAGGCATTTACCGCTGCTGGTGAATAACAACTGAGTTTGCTAACCGTCAAGCCGCTTTCAGGAAACTGAAATTTTTTTCCCAAGCAATCCGCCCAATAATTGCAAGGGTTTACCAAGCAGATTCAGGGTTGCTCAACACGCCCAGCATTTGACAACCCCTAAGGGAGATACGGCACACTGCACGAGAGCACCTTTTTCTGACACCCTCAACCTGAGTGTCGGATTATGAGAGGAACAGTTTGTCCACCTTAAACCGCTTGGTTATTGTCGAATCGCCCGCTAAAGCCAAGACAATCCAAAAGTACTTAGGCCCTGGTTACGACGTCCAGGCCAGCGTCGGACATGTTCGCGATCTTCCTGAACGCGCAGTAGATGTTCCAGCTGAGATTAAGAAGAAGCCATGGGGCCGAATGGCAATTGATGTCTCCGATGATTTCACTGCCTATTACGTAGTTAGTGCAAAGAAGAAAGATAAAGTCGCAGAACTCAAAAAGAAACTTAAAGATGCCGACGAACTTCTGTTAGCAACTGACGAGGACCGTGAAGGTGAGGCCATAGCTTGGCACCTGCTAGAAATTCTGCGTCCAAAAGTTCCAGTTAAGCGCATGGTGTTTCACGAAATAACACCCGAGGCAATCGCAGCGGCTGCCGAAAATACCCGCGACATAGATATGCAGTTGGTTGACGCCCAGGAAACACGTCGACTTATTGATCGACTTTATGGATTTGAAGTTTCGCCGGTGCTTTGGCGTAAAGTTCAAGCTGGCTTGTCCGCTGGTCGAGTTCAATCAGTGGCAACTCGCTTAGTTGTTGAACGAGAGCGGGAGCGCATTGCTTTCAAAAGTGCTTCCTATTGGGACATCGAGGGTGTCTTTGATCCAGGCACCTTCACTGCAAACCTAGTTGCACTCGATGGCGCTCGAGTTGCAACCGGAAAAGATTTTGATTCCCGCGCTCAGCTAACTGCTAAAGAGAATGTAATCCACTTAGATGAGCAACAGGCTCGCACATTATGTGAAGCCCTAGATAAAACTGCGTTCTCAGTAAACAAAGTAGACGAGAAGGCTTACACAAATCGTCCGAAGGCACCGTTCATGACATCGACACTGCAACAAGCCGCTTCAGGTCGATTGAAGTGGGGAGCGCAGCGGACTATGCGCGTTGCCCAAGCCCTATACGAACGTGGCTACATCACATATATGCGTACTGACAGCACCACTTTGTCTGATACGGCGATTAATGCTGCACGGACCCAGGCGGCACAACTATATGGTGCAGACCACATTCCAGATACGCCAAGACGCTACGACCGAAAAGTAAAAAATGCACAAGAAGCGCACGAGGCGATTCGGCCGGCCGGCGATGTTTTCCGCACCCCAGCGGAAGTAGCTAGCGAGCTAGCTGGTGACGAGTTCGCACTTTACGATCTGATCTGGAAACGCACAGTGGCTAGCCAGATGGCTGATGCCCGCGGAACAACAGCAACAATTCGCCTAGCGGGACAAGCCAGGGATGGAAGAACTGCCGAATTTTCGGCAAGTGGAACCGTTATTACCTTCCGTGGCCATTTAGCCGCGTATGACGATGTTGATGACGATCAAGAAAATAAAGAACAAAGCCGCAGATTGCCTGTTCTTGCCGTTGGCGATTCAGTGAATGTAGTGAGCTTGGAGGCAGATGGTCACAGCACAAATCCACCAGCTCGTTTTACTGAGGCGACTCTGGTTCAGGAGTTAGAACGACTTGGTATTGGTCGACCATCTACTTACGCAGCCATTATCAGTCGCATTATTGATCAGGGTTATGTTTGGAAGCGTGGAAGCGCACTGGTACCGCACTTCTTGGCCTTCACTGTTGTTCGTCTTATGGAAGAAAATTTCGGCTCACTGGTTGACTATGACTTCACCGCATCTCTTGAGGAAGTCCTAGATCAAGTTGCTCGGGGCGAAGATGAACGACTCTCCGCATTAAAGCGGTTTTACTTTGGCGATGCGGATGCTGGTGGGAATTTTCCAGGACTTGCACCACTCGTTTCTGTTTATGGGGATATTGATGCGCGGGAAATGGCCTCAATTCCAATCGAAGGAAGTGATGCAATCATTCGGGTTGGCCGATATGGACCGTATCTCCAGCGTGGCGAAGATACTCGAGCAAACATTCCAACAGACTTAGCACCAGACGAACTCACCGCAGAAAAGGCGGAAGAGTTATTCAATGCGCCATCTGGCGAACGCGAACTTGGCGTCGATCCAGATACGGGTCGCGTCATCATGGCCAAGACTGGTCGCTATGGACCTTACTTCACTGAAGTTCTTCCTGAAGGGTCTCCGAAGTCTGCTAAACCACGCACTGCTTCGCTGTTCTCAACAATGTCCGTTGCTGAGGTAACTCTTGATGATGCCTTACGCATGTTCACACTCCCACGCGAAGTTGGTACCGACCCAGCTGATGGCGAAATGATTACCACACAAAATGGGCGGTACGGACCATATTTATTAAAAGGTAAAGATTCCCGAACACTTTCTGATGAAGAGTCAATTTTCACTTTAACCCTTGAGCAGGCACTCGAACTGCTGGCTCAGCCCAAACTGCGTCGGGGCCGTGGCCAAGCAGCTGGACCACTAAAAGTAATTGGCGCTGACCCATCAACTGGCAAGGAGGTAGTGGTACGCGAAGGTCGCTTTGGCATCTACATCACTGATGGTGAAACAAATGCATCACTACGCGGTGGTGATTCGGTCGAGAACATCTCTATCGAGCGAGCGTCGGATTTATTGGCAGAGCGTAGAGCTGCTGGGCCAAGTGCTAAGCCGGCCAAAAGAGCGCCAGCCAAAAAAGCCACCTCAAAGTCCCCTAAGAAAAAGGTGGCGACAAAGAAAACCGGTGTGGGTAAGTCTGCATCGTCAGCAGAATAGGTCGCCTAAACCTAATAAGGTGAGAACGTGACTTCTGGTTTTTTCATTGCATTTGAGGGCGGCGAAGGTGCGGGTAAATCTACCCAAGCAGACTTACTAGCTAAGCGTTTGGTGGGCGAGGGTTTTTCCGCAGTAGTTACCCGTGAACCGGGCGGAACTCCAACCGCTGAAAAAATTCGGGAAGTGCTGTTGGACCCAGCCATCACAGATATGCCAGATCAGACCGAAGCATTGTTATTCGCTGCGGCTAGAGCCGACCATGCAGCTAATTTGATTCGACCAGCTTTGCTAGCAGGCTCAATCGTAATTTGTGATCGTTACCTTGAATCTTCGGTCGCTTACCAAGGGTACGGTCGCGATCTAGGAGGCACTTACATTCGCCAACTCAGCGAATGGGCAACAGAAGGTCTATTACCCGATTTCACTATTTACTTGGATGTACCAGCACAGGTCAGTATGGATCGCCGCAAAGGCACCGACCGCATGGAAATCCAGTCCCTTGATTTTCATATGCAAACTCAGCAAGCGTTCCGTGAGTTAGCACAGATTACGCAGTCCGCTCACATCGTTATTGATGCAACCTTGCCAATCGAGGCGATCTCGGAGCAGATAGCAACTGCTGTTTTAGCCGAGTTGAAAAATCGATGAGCGTTTTTAATTCAGTGATCGGTCAGGATCACGCAGTCGCTGAACTCAAATCTGCAAGTGCAGATAGTGGCATGACACATGCATGGTTAATTACTGGTCCACCAGGAAGTGGACGTAGCACGCTAGCAATGGCATTTGCTCAGTCTTTAGTTTGTCCAACTGGAGGTTGTGGTCAATGTTCTGATTGCCGCAATGTAATTTCGGGAACCCATTCAGATGTCGAGCACATCATTCCAGAAGGAATCAATTATGCAATCGACGATGCTGTCGCTCTAATTGAACGTTCGGCACTTTCGCCAACTCGGTCGCCTTGGCATGTTTTCGTAATCGAAGATGTTGATCGATTTAGAGTTGATGCCGCCTCAACTTTGCTCAAGAGTTTAGAAGAACCACCGGTTGCAACTGTTTGGATTTTGTGCGCCCCAACAGTTGAAGACGTATTTGACACCATTCGCAGTCGGTGTCGACACATCTCGTTGGTTACCCCAGAGCTCAAGGACGTAGTAAATCAACTTTCAAGCAAATATGGAGTTGAGCCAGAAATAGCAAACTGGGCTGCCCGAGTAGCACAGGGTCACATTGGTCGAGCTCGAGCGCTGGCAACGAGCCAAGAGGTTCGAGATCGGCGCAAGGCTGTTGTGGATGTGCCATTTCGGTTGCACTCGGTTGCTATGTGTTTTGAGTTAGCCAGTCGAATTGTAGAAATGGCTAATGCGGATGCAGATGCTCTTGCTCTGCCGTTAGATCAAAGTGATGAATCGGATATCCGAATGGCCTATGGCGACGGTTCGCAAGGCAAAGGACTAGCGGCCACAAATCGACAAATGAAGTCCGCGCTAAAAGATTTAGAAAAGCGAGCCAAGACTCGTCATCGAAGATTATTAAACGACCAATACGATCGGATTCTGTTAGACCTTACCGCGGTCTACCGAGATGTTTTAGTGATTCAGACTGGCTCTGCGGTAGAACTAATCAATGCTGAACTATTTGACTCAATTACCGAACTAGCAACTCGGACCTCACCTTCGGTCACTTTGAGTCAGATTGATTCAATAACTCAAGCGCGAGATCAACTTTTGGCCAACGTCTCAGCTCAACTCGTCTTTGAATCACTCTTAGTTGCGTTATTTCAACCATTGCTATCAAAAGTGGGAGAAACCGGATGACCAAGCGCATGGCTACCCTGATTTCACTTATAGCCTTAATTTCTATTGGTCTGGCAGCCGCGCTTTTGGCTAAGCCGAATAACAAAGTGGAGCCGACTCCTAGCACGAGCCCCTCAGTCAAACTACAGAATTTCGGAAAGCTGTCCAAGTTTTATTCTCAGCAACTGAAGTGGACTAAATGTGGTGACGGCTTTGAGTGCACCAGACTTGAAGTTCCACTTGATTATTTGAATCCAAAATCGGAATCAATCTTCTTGCAGGTTGTCCGACATCAAGCTCCACCGGGCATGTCGCGAGGTTCACTCGTTGTCAATCCCGGTGGGCCAGGTGGGTCAGGAATCGACTATGCGCTCGCCGTTGACTACATAATGACACCGCTGCTTCGTGACAACTTCGATGTGGTTGGCTTTGATCCTCGTGGAGTGGGCAAAAGCAACCCGATTAAGTGTTTGTCGGACAAGCAGCTCGATACTTTACTTTCACTAGACCCGGCGCCAGATAACGCGGCAGAAATTGCGCGCATGCAGAAACTTTCAAAGTCACTGGGACAGGGCTGCCTGACAAGGTCTCCAAAAATTCTCAAGTACATGGACACGGTAAGCGCTGCGAAAGATATTGACATTCTGCGACAAGCACTTGGTGATGAGAAGTTAAATTGGTTTGGTAAAAGTTATGGAACTTTCCTAGGTGCTACCTATGCCGACTTATTTCCTAAGCGAGTAGGTCGCATGATGTTAGACGGGGCGATTGACCCTAAGTTGTCGCTGAAAACATTAGCGCTCGACCAAGCGGTAGCTTTCGAAATGGCACTTCGCAGATTTGTTGTGGATTGCGCTGCTGAGGCTGAATGCCCACTGAGTAAAAATTCTGATACCGCTTTGGCCCAAATTAGTGGCATGTTCAAAGCTCTTGATCGAAAGCCAGCCAAGCTTGATGGCGGACGAATATTCACAGAGGGATTAGCTTTTACCGGCGTCTTAGGAAATCTCTACGATAAACAATATGGTTGGCCAGAATTACGTTCCGCGTTATTGACTGCACTTGAAGGCGACTACACAAGTTTGGCAGCAAGCGCCGATCGCTACATCAGCCGCGATACCGATGGGCATTACACAGATAACGGCAACGAGGCTATTTACGCAGTCTCTTGTCTCGACCGACCGGACCGAACTTCGTTAGCTCAAACTATTTCTTATGCTCAAGCCTGGTCCAAGAAGGCACCCGTATTTGGTGCCCCGCTTGCTTGGAGCAATCTCGGCTGCACTTATTGGCCAGTAAAGGGAACTGGACGCCCGAAGGCAATTTCAGCAAAAGGCTCGCAGAAAATTCTCGTCCTTGGCACCAAGTATGACCCGGCAACTCCATATGCTTGGGCGCAAGCTTTAAATGATCAGTTGGCTAATAGCGAGTTGCTGACTTACATTGGCGATGGCCATACCGCATACTTCCAAGGCTCGGACTGTATCGACAACTATGTTGATCAATACTTCTTGATTGGACGCGCGCGCACAGATGTTACCTGCTCTGATGGGCCCTAAAATTCTATTCGCGTTTTTGTCTTATGGATTGATCCCAAGCAGTACGCTAAAACCATGACACGCTATGGCGCAATGTTTGGTCCTGACATTACTTTTCTTGGTGTTGACGCAATTGATTTAGATGATCAAACTACATACGCTGATGCAGACGTAGTTATTGTTGGCGCACCTTTTGATGGCGGAACTAGTTATCGAGCTGGTGCTCGGTTTGGGCCAAAAGCAATGCGGGAAGCTTGCTATCTTGAATTTGACGGATCGCGTCCAAGTTTGGCAATGGCGGTAGATGGGTTAACGGACATCCGGGTTGTAGATGCCGGCGATGTTGAAATGTTTTCAGGTGATGCAGCAAAATCATGTGCCGACCTAGAGCTGGTGATCGAGAAGATTTCGCGATCTGGTGCGATGCCCTTAGTACTGGGCGGTGACCACACAATTACTTGGCCTGATGTAACTGGAGTTGCTCGCGGCACCAACAACTGGGGCAAAGTTGGAGTGATTCACTTTGATGCACACGCGGACACCGGGGACATCACTTTTGGTTCACTAATTGGACATGGCCATCCAATGCGTCAGTTGATAGAGAGCGGCGCGGTTCGTGGTGATCGATTTATTCAAATTGGTTTGCGTGGATATTGGCCGCCACCTGAAGTTCTCGACTGGATGGCTGAGCAGAACATGCGCTCCTATGAAATGTCGGAAATTGTTAGTCGCGGATTTGAGACTTGTTTGTCTGAAGCATGCGAGTTGGCGTTGACAGAATGCGATTCGATATTTCTAAGTGTGGACATTGATGTCGTCGATCCCGGCTCAGCACCTGGCACCGGTACTCCGGAACCAGGTGGGCTTTCGTCTCGCCAGCTTCTGGATGCAGTTCGGCGCATTGCCTACGAGCTGCCTCTTTGTGGCATGGATATCGTCGAAGTCGCACCGCCGTACGACCATGCGGACATCACTGCACTGCTGGGTAATCGGGTGGTATTAGAGGTGCTGTCAGGCTTAGCTCGCCGAAAACTGGATGCAAAAACAGGACAAATTTGGGATCCCGCTCAGCCACTTTTAAACCGCAATCGTAATTAGCCAGGAAAAGCCTGCATTTAACCACGTATTTCCCAGGCATTTTATGAAACCGCTTTCACAAATCGAATAACGATATCGTTAAAAATAATTGTTATTTTCCCTTGTCTATGGGGTAGTTACCTTTTATTGTCTAAACAAAGGAATAAGACACTGACCCAAGAGTCAGGTAAATATTCTGCATTTAACTGCCGCACTGACGAGTGCGGCAGATTAGAAGGGGATTGAAATGTCGGTATTGACATCATCAAAGAAATCATTGCGTCGAATTTTAGGGACTGCTATTGCAGCAGCGTTAGTTGTAACTGGCATCACTGCCGCGCCAGCTAACGCAGTGAGCGGAAATACGACTGTGCGTGTGCATCTTTACACAAATAGCACTGACACAATCGCCACGATGCAGAACTGGCAGATTTACACATGGAATGCCGGTGGTACTGCCACTCAGGGACCAAACGCCTTTGGTACGTTTACCCCATTCAGTGGTGCTGATACTTATGGGTCTCTCGCAACGTTGAACTACACAAGTGTCTCGAACTTCACCAGCATCGGCTTCAAAATTGCTTATCAAGGTAACTGGGGCAACGTCGATCAAAATTACGACCGCTTCATTTCGGTAACTTCAAATAGCCAAGACGTTTGGCTAAAACTTGGCGATGGAACGGTTTACACCTCAGACCCGATGTCCCCTATAGCGTCAGGTAGCCAAAAGACCAGTATGAAGATTCACTGGGATCAATCCTCAACCACAAAAGCAATCCTCGTTGCTGGTCAATCCAAGATTGGTAACTCATCCAACTTCGTAAATGGAACTTGGTACCGACTAGATGGCACCTCCCCATCGGGATACACTGCCCCGAGCGCTTCAGGTTCAGATTCATACGGGCGCTGGATTACTGTTCCGCTAACTGCTTATTACCCAGGTCAATTAAGCGGCTTGTACATGATTGTCGCTGATGACAACAATTACACCAATAAAGATGGTGGCAAGACTTCTCCGGCGGGTTCAGTAGGTAATCGCTGGATTTCAACCAATACGGGCACCAACGTTGCCTCTACAGATCTATGGTTATTAACTGGCGACTCAAGTAGTTACTCAGGAGATGCGGCTTTCTCGTTCAACCCTTATGGTTCAGCGCCAACTGTTACCTCAGTAACCAACTCAACTTTTGGCTCCGGCTCAGCTGGTAAAGCTGGCGATACTCTAACGATCGCTGGCACCAACTTAGTTCCAAGCAATGCAATCCCAGCGCGCACTTCACAGCCAACCGTAACTATCGGTGGCGTCTCGGCAACCGTTTCCCCCGCACCTACTGCAAGTGCTGCATCCATATCGGTACTTGTTCCTGCAGGACTAAGTGCTGGCGCTCAGGACGTCGTGGTCACTAATGGTGGTGGATCTGTAACGTCTGCTGGTTCATTCACCTTGACGGCTGCCCCAACTATTACTTCACTTAGCTCGACAACTCCGGTCCGTGGCCAGAGCATCACCGTGACTGGTACGAACTTGACCGGTGCTACGTTCACCGTTGGCGGCGTTGCAGCGACAGTTACCTCAGCAAGTGCAACCACGCCTGTGATAACTGTGCCAACCAATGCGCCAGTTGCTGCTGGTTCAGTCGTGGCAACTACCAGCGGTGGTTCTGCATCAACCTCAGTAACCGTCACTAAGGGCACGCCAACTCTCGTTGCGCCAAGTGCAACCGGAATTAACTACGGTGCAGCACTGTCAACTTCGACCCTGTCGGGTGGATCGGCTTCGATCAACGGTGTCACGGTTGCCGGTACTTTCGCGTGGGCGACACCTAGCGCAGTGCCAACTGCAGGTACTGCAAGCTATTCAGTCACCTTCACGCCAACTGACACAACTGGTTTTAATAGCGCGAGTACGACAACATCGCTTGTTGTTGGAAAAACAACTCCAACTATCAACACCACACCTGCTGCCAGTGCGATCACATACGGTCAAACTTTGACTTCATCATCACTTACTGGCGGTGTAGCTTCTGTTGCTGGTTCGTTTGCTTTTGCTACGCCTGGAGCAACTCCGGCAACTGGAACTGCAAGTTACAGTGTCACTTTCACACCGACGGATACCGCGAACTACAACACGACAACATTCAGTGTCAGTGTTACAACGAATAAGGCAACGCCTTCGGTGACTTCAACTCCTAGCGCTGCCGGCATCACTTATGGCGATTCGTTAAGTTCTGCGACACTATCAGGTGGGGCAGCTTCGGTTGCTGGTTCGTTCGCCTATGCAACACCAGCGGCAAGGCCGAATGCGGGTACATACTCGGCAACGGTTCGATTCACTCCGACTGATACGACTAACTACAACACTGTTGATTTCACAATCAACGTCGCTGTCGCTAAAGTAACGCCTACAGTTACTGCAACGCCAACTCCTACAAAGAGTCCGATTCGTGTTGGTAACACCTTGAGTCAAATAGGTTTGTCAGGTGGCGCAGCCACTGTTGCTGGTACTTTTGCTTACGCCACTCCAGCAGCGACTCCGGCTCAAGGCACGCAGAGCGTTGCAGTCACTTTCACACCAACCGATACGACCAACTACAACTCGGTTAATTTCAACATCAGTATTACGGTCACGGTTGCAACGCCAGTCATCACAAATCTGAGCCCAAGTACAGCAGCTCAGGGTGATCTGGTAACCATCACTGGTACCGACTTTGATGGGGTAACGGGTGTAACAATTGGTGGGCAGAGTGCAACCATCACCACTAATCCAAGCCCAGCGCCAAATGATACAAGTTTGGTGGTCAGGGTTCCTGCCGACGCGACAACTGGTGCTAACAGTGTCATCCTCACCACCGGTGCGGGATCATCATCTGGAGCCGGACTTACTGTTACGGCAGCCACACCAACAATTACTTCACTCAGCGCAGTAAGTGGAATTCGTGGCGACTCAATAACAATCACAGGTAACTTCTACAACAGCGTAACTGCGGTTAAGTTCGGTTCAGTTTCGGCAACTTCATACACAGTAAATAGTGTTACCTCGATCACTGCCACAGTTCCTACTGCTGCTGCTAATGGAGCGCAAAGCATAACTGTTGTTGCAGCTGGTGGAACTTCTAGTGGTAGCTCATTTACGGTTAACAAGACAGTTCCAACTGTTACTGCGACCCCAACTGCTGGTGGCATAACTTATGGCCAGACTTTGGCGGATTCGTCACTTACAGGTGGCTCGGCAAGTGTTTCCGGTTCATTCGCATTCACTTCACCAACAACAGCGCCAAATGCTGGAACGGCAAATCAGAGCGTGACCTTCACGCCATCTGATAACACTGTCTATGACACGGTGGTATTCAATGTCAGCGTGGCAGTTGCAAAGGCCACGCCAAGCGTCACTGCGACTCCTACTGCTGCGCCAATTACATATGGTGCAGCGTTAAGCACGGCAACGCTTGGCGGAGGATCGGCAACTGTTGCTGGTAGCTTCGCTTACGCCTCACCGAGCGCAACTCCTAGCGCCGGAACGGCAAATCAGAGCGTAACTTTCACACCAAGTGACACCAGTAACTACAACAATGTAACTGCCATTCAGGTGAGCGTGACTGTAAACAAGGCAACGCCAACACTTGTTGCCCCAACTGCTGGTGGTTTGGTGACTGGGCAGAGTCTGTCTTCATCAATTTTGTCTGGCGGTTCAGCAAGTAGTTCGGGTGCTTCGGTAGCCGGTTCATTTACCTGGACTTCACCAAGCACAGTTCCAGCAATTGGTACGGCAAGTTACTCGGTTACTTTCACTCCAACGGATACCTCGAACTTCAACACCAATACGGCCAATGTAAGTGTCACTACTTATGGTGTGCCAACTATTAGCTCAGTAAGTCCTACGAGTGGTCTGGCTGCAGCTTCACTGACTATCACCGGTACTTACTTGTCGAATGCAACGGTTACCATTGGAGGCGCTGCCGCGACAGTAACTGCAAATACCGCCACCTCGATTACGACTACCGTTCCAGCGGGCGCCACTGTCGGATCTGGAAATGTAGTAGTAACAACTGCGGGCGGAACTGTAAGTTCAGCGTTCACAGTGTTGGCTGCCCCAACTATCTCTTCACTAAGTGCATCAAGCGTTCAGCGCGGTGGAACCTTAACAATTAATGGAACCAATCTGGGCAGTGCAACTGTCACAATCGGTGGAGCGAGTGCGACAGTAACTTCCAATACCGCAACAGCGGTGGCTGTGACTGTGCCATCAAGTTTGGCGTTTGGTTCACAGTCAGTAGTAGTCACCACTGCTGGCGGAACCGCTACCAATTCTGGTTTCACAGTGGCTGGATACTCAACTGCAACGTTGACTATCCACTACAACAAGCAGGACTTCACGAATCTGAACACTTACATCCACTCTTGGATCCAGACTGGTACTGGAACCACAAGCGGTATTTCAGTGACGGGAACCTTTAGCACCCAGTCACCTGAAACATCTGTTGATGCCCTTGGCTACGACTCTTACGGTGGCGTTGCGAAGATTACCTACACAGGTAGCAACATCCAGCAGGTTGGTTTCTTGGTCTGGACTCAGCAGGGGGCATTCGTAAAGGATGCTGGTTCGGCTTCCGATCGTTACCGCACCCTGGCTAGTGCAAATGATGAAATCTGGATACGTAATTATGACAGCACGGTTAGCAACAGCGATCCGTTCGGTTCAATTAATCCAAGTCCGAATCGTCCAACAACTCAGACGGTCGTTGTTCATTACGATGGAAATACTTCGACCTATCCAAAGGTGTACTTAGCTACTCGTTCAGACTTGAACGACACTGCCGTCAACCCATACTCATACTGGGTCGCTCCGGCATACTTGGACTTCAATAGCCCGGTTACTGTTAGCGGTCCAAGTGGAGATAGTACGACCTCCGTCGGAACTGATGCTTTCGGTAAGTATGTGACCTACACATTCCCATACAACGCAAGTCACACAACATGGGCAAACATGATTGTTGGTAATGCGGGATTGACGTCCAAGGACGGCGGTCAAGTTGGCACTGGTAATCGCTATGCTGCGCTTGATGCATCAGGTACTACACACATCTGGTTAGTATCTGGTGACACTACAAGTAATAGTGGTAACGCTGCTTACACCAGCAATCCTTATTCCGCTCCCGTCGTCTCGTCGCTAAGTTCGACATCAGGCAAGGCCGGCGATTCAATCACGATTACTGGTACTGGCCTAAAGCCACAATCAGGCTCGAATCCAACTGTATCCATTGGTGGAATTTCGGCTACAGTTACTTCGGCATCTAGCACCTCTGTCGTGGTAACTGTTCCTGCCGGACTGACCGACGGCGCGGCTTCGGCGGTAGTTGTTACAAACGCTGGTGGTACTTCAAATACGGATAAGACCTTTACCATCGTCCCAGTCCCAACTATCACTTCGCTGAGTGTAACTTCGGGTATTCGTGGTGATTCAGTAACATTTACCGGTACCGGGTTTACCAATACAACCGATATTAAGTTCGGCTCAGTCTCGGTCTCAGTTGCATCAATCACTGTTAACAGCGCTACTTCAGTCACCGCTACTGTGCCAAGTGGTGCAGCGAACGGTCTGCAGAGTGTTTCGGTAACAACGGCTGGTGGCACTGCTACGAGTAACGATGCCTTTACGGTGAATAAGACCACCCCAACGGTTACTGCAACTCCGAGTGCTTCGCCAATCAGCTACGGTCAGACTCTGGCTTCAGCCACCCTTTCGGGTGGCAGTGCTTCAGTCGCTGGTTCATTTGCTTATGCAACCCCAAGCGCAGCGCCAGCAACCGGCACGGAAAATCAGAGTGTGGTCTTTACC
>RFTJ01000018.1 GCA_009923495.1 Actinomycetota bacterium | reverse complement strand
TGCACTTGGCCTTCAGCAAGCCACTGCGCGTATGGCGCTGCAGTTGCGAGCTCACGCTTAATTTCCTCGTCCTCTACGATGCGACCTTGTTCAACATCAACTAAAAACATGCGACCCGGTTGCAGGCGACCCTTACGAACAATCTTGGATTGATCAATATCGTGCAATACTCCGGCTTCGGAGGCTAGAACAACCAGCCCATCTTCAGTAACCCAGTAGCGACCCGGCCGCAGGCCATTGCGATCAAGTACCGAGCCAATTACCGTTCCATCGGTAAACGAAACATTCGCTGGCCCATCCCATGGTTCGGTTAGTGATGCATGGAATTGATAGAAGGCTCGCACATTTGGGTCCATACTGGTGTTGTTTTCCCAGGCTTCAGGTACCAGCATCAGTACGGCGTGGGGCAAAGAGCGGCCACCGAGGTGAATTAGTTCCAGAACTTCATCCAGTGACGCTGAATCACTGCCAGTCGGTGAGCAGATTGGAAAAAGTCGAGCTAAATCGCCTGGAATTAAATCTGATGCAAACTGCGACTCCCGAGTTGCGATCCAATTTCGGTTACCGCGAACGGTATTAATTTCGCCATTGTGTGCAATGAAGCGATAGGGATGCGCAAGCGGCCAGGAAGGAAAAGTATTTGTCGAGAACCGGCTATGAACTAAGCCGATAGCACTGGTAAACCGTGGGTCTGAAAGATCAGGAAAGAAGGGTTCTAACTGACCAGTGGTCAACATGCCCTTGTAAACGATGGTGCGACTTGAAAGCGATGGAAAATAAACCTTGGCTTCGTGTTCAGCACGCTTACGCAGGGCAAAAGCCTTGCGATCTAAGTCGATGCCTGTTTCGCCATTTCGACCCGCGACAAACAATTGTTCAAAAAATGGCATTACCTCAAGAGCGGTCGGACCTACATCACTGGAGTCGATTGGCAAAATCCGCCAACCTATAACTTCTAGATCTTCTTCTTGTGCAATTTTTTCTATTGATTCCCTGGCATTATTCTGGGCAACAACATCTTTTGGCATAAATGCGATACCCGCTGCGTACTGCCCTGCCGTTGGTAGCGAGAAGTTAGTAATTGCTCGAAAAAATTCATCAGGTATCTGAGTCAAGATTCCAGCACCGTCACCAGAGTTAATTTCTGCGCCACTTGCACCGCGATGATCTAAGTTCCGCAGGGCCGTAAGTGCCTTCTGCACAATGTCGTGTCGGTGTTCTCCAGTTAAAGTGGCAACCCAGGCTACGCCGCACGCATCATGCTCATATTCAGGTCGATACAACCCTTGTGCAGATGGGGATGCTGACAAAATTGTCACGGACATACTCCTGTCGAAAACCGAAAAATTCGGGACGACATTGGCCCGGTTAAAAGTGTTACTAGCCTAACCGTAGTTAGACAACCCCACCAACCAGATGGCCCAAAATGTAAGTAATCCCACCTGCAGCCGCGCCAACTAATAGCTGGCGGGTGCCATTGAACCACCAACTCTTGGTAGTTACTCGGGAAACCACAGCGCCAGAGATAAATAGCGAAATGGCCGTCAAAATGATGGCTGGCGAAGTTTGGCTAGCCCCGAACAGATACGGTAGCAACGGGATTAGCGCGCCAAGGCTGAAAGCGATGAAACTAGAGATTCCGGCAACCCAAGCGCTTGGCAGATTGCCAACGGAGATGCCCATTTCCTCTTGTACGTGCACGGCTAGGGCGCGCTCTGGATCCTCGCTGATGATGGTAGCCACTTGGCGAGCAAGTTCGGTGTCCAGACCTTTGGCCTCGTAGATGTGGGTAAGTTCTTTGAGTTCGCCCGCTGCGTTGTTTTGCAGTTCGAGCCGCTCGGCTTCGATTTCGGCCAAAATGGATTCAGATTGTGTGGCCACCGAGATGTATTCACCTGCGCCCATCGAGAATGCGCCACCAACAAGGCCAGCGAAACCGGCAAGAACAACGGTGGTACGCAGATCATGACCTTTGAGACCAGCTGCAGCCGCGCCACCAGCCAAACCGGCAATTAGCGAACTGTTGGCGATGTTCATGGCCGATATCAAATGACATTACTTCTCCTTCGGAGCGATTCGCCGACCACGTCGCGGTTCGGTAGTCAACTTTTTTTCAGATTTTTCAATTTTGCTGTCGTTTAGTTCAGTTGGCTCTGATTCTTTGGCGATTTGAGTCTCAGCACGCAATTTATGCACTTCCTCGAAAGTGCGAAAACCAACAACTCTGCCGTCTTCAATTATTTCTTGGCCTGGATAGCGCTCAGCTGACCTCACAAAATAAACCAAAGCTCCTACACCAACGAAAAGTGCCGTGAAAACATTTAGTCGAATGCCGGCAATGTGGATGGCCTCGTCCACTCGCATAGTTTCAATAGCTCCCCTGGCCGCGCAATAACAGGCTAAATAGAGTGCGAACAATCGCCCATGTCCGAAGACGAATTTGCGGTCTGCCCAAATCAAGAAAAAGCCCAATGCCAAGCAAGCGATTGATTCGTAGAGAAAAGTCGGGTGAAAAGTTGGATAGTTGATGAATTCCCCTGGTCGGTTTGTCCGATCAATTTGCAATCCCCACGGAAGACTAGTTGGTCGACCAAAGAGTTCTTGATTGAACCAGTTGCCCCAGCGTCCGATTGCTTGCGCAAAGGCAATTCCTGGTGCGATGGCATCGGCAAAGCCAGAAAGTTTTATTCCAAGTCGAGCACAACCGATGTATGCGCCGAGGGCGCCCAGTGCAATCGCGCCCCAAATGCCAAGGCCACCTTCCCAGATTTTAAAAGTAGATAGAAATCCGCGGCCGCCTGCACCAAAGTAAGCACTCCAGTCGGTAAGAACGTGATAAATTCGTCCGCCCAGCACGCCAAAGGGAACTGCCCACATTGCAACTTCAGCTACTTGTCCAGGCTTGCCACCACGAGCAACCCAACGACGATCCCCGAGCCAAATTGCCATAGCGATCCCGGCAATAATCATCAAGGCATATCCCCTGATCGGCACTGGGCCTAGCTGCAGTACTCCATGACTGGGACTAGGAATTGAAAGGGGGTAGATCATTGCTACTTGGTCGCGTCTGCGATTGCTTTGGTTAGCGCCTTTGGATCGTAAAGCACATTGTTATCTAGCGCCTTGCCATTGAGCAATCCTGTTGGGGTTGAAGTAACACCTGATGCATTGAAACGTACGTATGAGTTCTTAACCCATCCTTCATATTTCTTTGAAGCTAAGCAGTTACCAAAAGTTGATAGCGCCTCGCCAGTGATGCCAACATTTTGGGCAAACACGGTCAAATCAGAAGTGCTGTAGCCTGTGCCTTCGTCTTTAGGTTGGTTAGCGAAGATTTCCTTATGGTATTCAATGGCCTTGCCAGCATCTGCAGCACAGCCAAAGGCCATAGAGGCGGTTAGTGATGATTCGGGATTGCCATTGGCGGAATTCTGCTCAGCCAAGTTTGCATCCAAGAAAATTGTTGGTCGAAATTCCAAACGAATTTTCCCAGCCTTAGCTAAAGCTGAGATTGTGCTACCAGAACTATCCTCCATGTTTTTGCATGCGGGACATTGGAAGTCTTCCCAAAGTTCTAGTGTTGGAATTTTCGCTGCGGAGCTTGAAGTCCAAGCTGGACCTACCCGAACGCCATAAGTATCCGAATTAACTCCTTTTGGCTTGGCGGCATTTCCATCAACGCCGCCTGCATTCTTCTTGGCTGCGTTCACCCCGATAACCACAAGCACAGCAACTACCAGTAAGACTGCTATTGCTCCGATGAGCTGAATTTTTCGCTCGCGAGACTTCTGCTCGGCTTTCGCTTGCGCTCTCGCGGCAGCGGCAGCTTCACGAGCGGACCGGGATCCCTGATTATTTGTCGCCATTTTTGACTCTTTCTGACTTAGTTGGCTAAAGCAACTCGGCTGAATCTGTACTCACTTTACCAAGATTCTCTATGGCGCCGAATGTGTGTGGCCAGACGGCCAATCGCACTGCCATTCCAGTAAATAACAGGTCTCGCAAGATTTCCTTGGCGTATCGTAAATCTTTGCCTTCTGGCGATACTTCGCCACCGCCACCAAAGCACCCGCAATCGATACTGTAGCCACGGACCCAAACGCTGATGATTCCAGCGATGAAGCCAACCATCACTACTGCCGTGATTATCGAACTAACTCGGATAAAAAGTCCAACAAGCAGTAGCAGGCCTAATACGATTTCAAGACCGGGTAAGGCATAGCCGAGAAATGGAGCCCATTCTGGTGGAAAAACCTTGTATGCCTTGATTGCTCGCTGTGCTGCATAGCCACCTTCAAAGAACTTCGCACCGCCAGCAACCAGTAAGATTCCAGCCAAAACAATTCGAGTTAACAGGCCGGTAACGGGATGACTTAGGTATCGCTTTATCAACGCTGAACTCCCGCCCGCAACTTTTCGGCTAATTCTTTAGCAGCGGCTGGACCGCCAGAGTTAATTGCATTTATGAATGCACTGCCAACAATCACTCCGTCTGCGTACTTAGCAATTTCATGGGCTTGCTCTTCAGTTGAAACACCAAGGCCAACGGCGATGGGCAAGTCCGTGAACTCTCGAGTCCGTGCCACAACCTCTTTAACCGAATCGCCAAGTGCGCTCCGTGCTCCGGTAACTCCCATTACCGCACCTGCATAAACAAAGCCTGTCGTGGCACTGGCCACCGTAGCTAGGCGCTGGTCAGTGCTAGATAGCGCCACCAAAAATACTCGATCAATTCCATTGGCATCTGTAGCTGTTATCCAGGCACCAGCTTCTTCGGGAGTTAAATCTGGAGTTATGACGCCAACTCCGCCGGCTGCCTGTAATTGTTCCGAGAACTTGGTGACACCAAATCGCTCAATTGGATTCCAGTAGGACATTACTAAAGTGGCCACACCAAGTTTGCTTACTTTGCCGACGGTATCTATGACATCAATAATCTTGGTGCCGTTTTCCAGCGAGGTTTGCACCGCCTCTTGGATGGTGATTCCGTCCATCAGCGGATCGGAGTATGGCAAACCGATTTCGACAATGTCTACTCCGCCAGCAACCATGGCCGATATACATTCGATGGCACCACTTTTGGTAGGAAAACCGGCGGGCAAGTAACCAATTAGCGCGGCTCGGTTTTCAGCACGCGCAGTGGCAAATGCTTGGGCAACTGTGGTCATGACTTTTGGTCCATTAGGTTGAACCAGTTAGCGGCAGTTGCTACATCTTTATCGCCACGACCGGAACAGTTCACCAAAATCAGAGCACCTTCGCCTAATTCTTTGCCTAACTCTAAAGCGCCATGAAGTGCATGTGCGGTTTCGATGGCTGGAATGATTCCTTCAGTTCGACAAAGTAGCCGGAGTGCGTCCATAGCTTCGGTGTCAGTGACTGGTCGGTATTCAGCGCGACCAATTTCGGCTAAAAATGCGTGTTCGGGTCCTACGCCTGGGTAATCCAGGCCCGCACTAATTGAATGGCTTTCAATTGTCTGTCCTTCTTCATCTTGCAAAACATATGAGCGAGCACCATGTAAGACGCCAATGGCCCCACCAGTGATGGTGGCAGCATGGCGGCCCGTCGCGACTCCATCACCACCGGCTTCGAAGCCAACAAGTCGGACGGCGGAATCAGCGATAAATGCCGTGAATATGCCGATGGCATTTGAGCCACCGCCCACACAAGCCACAACTGCGTCTGGCAATCTGCCAAAACGCTCTAGCATCTGCGCGCGGGACTCATCGCCAATAATTCGGTGAAAGTCCCGAACCATTTCTGGAAATGGCGCCGGCCCGGCTACTGTGCCGAGGAGGTAATGCGTGTTTTCAACATTTGCTACCCAATCACGCATTGCCTCATTAATCGCATCCTTAAGGGTCCGACTTCCAGTAGTGACCGGAATAACTGTTGCACCGAGAAGTTCCATGCGTGCAACATTCAGAGCTTGCCGCTTCGTGTCTTCTTCGCCCATGTAGACAATACATTCAAGTCCCAGCAGGGCCGCTGCAGTTGCTGTTGCAACTCCGTGCTGCCCAGCACCAGTTTCAGCAATCACTCGAGTCTTTCCCATGCGCTTGGTCAATAGCGCTTGCCCTAACACATTATTAATTTTGTGCGATCCAGTGTGATTTAAATCCTCACGCTTGAGCAGTATTGTCGCGCCACCTGCAAATTCGGAGAACCGATTTGCAATTGTGATTGGACTTGGCCGTCCTGTGTAATTGACCTGTAGGTCATGCAGCTCTGCCTGAAAAACAGGATCAGATTTGGCACTACGAAACGCTGCATCAAGTTCGTCAAGTGCCGCCATTAACGCCTCGGGCACAAATCGGCCACCGAACTGACCAAAGTGGCCACTAGCGTCGGGACTTAAAGTTGATTCAATTGTCATCTGACACCATCTGCATTTCGCTGCTCTGTACCTGCCTGAATCCATTCTCGGACAGTTTCCTGAGGATGACCACCTTTGACCAACGCTTCACCAACCAAAATGGCATCTGCGCCGCTTCGAGCCAAGGCTTCGACTTCGGCCAAAGTCGAAATTCCTGATTCGGCCACTGCAACGACGGACTTAGGGATTTGCGGAATCAGCCGGTGGCATACGGCCAAATCGACCTCTAGTGTCTTTAGGTTTCTGGCGTTCACCCCAAGAAGGTCCGGGTCAATGTCCATTGCTCGATCCAGTTCAGCTTCATCATGAATCTCCACTAGGGCAGACATACCTAGCCCACGGGCGATGTCATAAAAATCCCGAAGTTGACTTTGCAGTAGCCCGGCCACAATTAACAAAATTACGTCTGCACCGTGGGCTCTTGCCTCAAATATCTGATACTCAGTAACCATAAAATCTTTGCGCAATATTGGAATTTCGATTTGCTTGCGCACCAGATCAAGATCGGCCAAGCTGCCACTAAAGCGCCTTTGTTCAGTCAAAACGCTCACTATTGCTGCTCCGCCAGATTCATAATGTGCAGCTAATTGGTCAGGCGCTGTGATGTCGGCCAGATGTCCTTTGCTTGGACTAGAGCGTTTAACCTCCGCGATTACACTAAACGCGTTCTGCTGCAGAGTGTTTGTTGCGTGAAGTGGCGCTGAAACATCACTAAGTCGGGATTCCAGTTCTGCCAGCGAAACTTTCGCTTGCCGAAGCGCTAAATCTTCACGCACTCCCTCAATAATGGAGTCGAGGACGGTAGCCATTGTGATCCCTTGTTTGGTGTTCTCCTAATTCTATGCGGTTTTAACCAGTGGAAATTCGATGCGAAAAGATGCTCCACCCTCAGCTGCATGTCCAGCACTAGCCCTCGCTCCTAGGCGCTGAGCCAGTCGGCCAACCAGAGCTAGGCCAAATCCAGTACCAACTTTTCGCACACCTCGATAGCGCTCGTAAAGTTCACCTGGTTCAAATGCCACTGCTAAATCATCGCTCGAAAGTCCTGGTCCACCATCCCGAACTTCAATACTGCGGTCGGCGGCAAGTTCCAAGACTATTGGCGCTCCTGATGGCGTAACCCGCAAGGCATTTTCCAGCAAGTTATCGATTATTTGCCGAAGTCTTCCGATGTCAGAGACGAGGAATACCGGTTGGGTTGGCGTGACCAACTTGAAATTCACACCTTCGCGTGCACACCGACGTTCCCAGACCTCACCTGCATCGGAAACAACCTGAGCCAAGTCCATGTTTGCTGGATTAATTTGAAAATCGACTGCGCCAGTTCGGGCTAAATCCAGCAAATCGCTAACTAATCGGTCAAGGCGCAGTGATTCGGACTCGATGATTCCGCCAACGCGATTAAGTTCATCTGGTTTAACAACGCCGTCAACCATTGCTTCGGCATATCCACGAATGGCAGTCAGGGGTGTTCGCAGTTCATGGGAAACTGAAAGTAAGAATTCTCGCTGTCTGCCTTCACTATGTGTCAATTCATCTGAGAGCACATTCAAGGCAATTGCAATCTCGGAAATTTCAACTGGACCTTCGGGCTCAATTCGCAAATTTCTTTCACCCTGTGCCAATTTATGTGCGGCATCAGCGGCCTGTGCCAGTGGTTTGGTTAATCGCTGGGCAAACCAAAAGCCCATCAGTACAGCAACTGCAAAGCCTGCTAATAGCGCTAACGATATCCGCCTAATTGCCTCCGTTGTGACCGAACTCAAGACAGACATTGGTTGAACTAACAAAACGCCGGTACCAGGGCCTACCGGCCTCGCCTCGAGAAATACGCACCGACCTTCAGTGCAAGTGCGACCGCTCACGGGCAAGCCAAGTTCAACATCGTGAATCTGTTTTGCGGATAGCGCATGAGGCACAGATTGGCCTGGCATGATTACTTGGACTTCAATCCCTTGTGCTTGCAGGTATTCGACAATGCCTTCCATGGTTCGTTGTGGCGGACCTTCGCCTGCGTAGTCATGGTCAAAATCGAAGTCCTGCGGTTTGGACGCGATGTTGTGAACCATGTTTGCTTGGCTAGCCAGCGCTGCCTGCGCCTGATCTTGAGCCGCCGTTTTAATCAGCGGAAAAGCTACGATTGCAGCGATTAGCACCACAATTGCGGAAACTGCGCCAGTCATTAAGGTGGCACGAGAACTCAGGGTAGATAAATATTTCACGCTTTAATCACCGAATAGCCCACGCCCCGAGCAGTCCGAATTGGATTTGGCTCTCCAAGCTTGGCGCGCAATTGCGCCACATGAACATCAACGGTTCTAGTTCCCACTACTGAAGAATATCCCCACACATGACTCAAGAGTTCATCGCGACTAAAAACATGGCCAGGCCGGGACATTAAATGTGCCAATAAATCAAACTCAGTTGCCGTTAGTTCAATTTTGTTTTCATCGACTTTAACAATTCGAGCACTTGGGTCAAGAGTTATGTTCGCAACCGATACTTGTTCGGAATCAATCGGAAGGCCGCTTGACCGGCGCAACCAGACTCGAACCCGAGCAACTACCTCTCTTGGGCTCGGAGGTTTAGTGATGTAGTCATCTCCGCCCATTTCAAGGCCAAGAATGCGACTTATTTCATCATCACGCGCGGTGCAAAAAATAATTGGGGTCCAATTTTTCTCGGCGCGCAACTGTTGGCACACGGCAATGCCATCAATATCTGGCAATCCAACGTCTAACAAAATTACCGCTGGCTTAAGTGTTCGTACTGCATCAATTGCGGCCTTGCCTGTTGAGACCCAATGGACGCCAAGTCCTTCTCGAGTCAGATATCTGCGAAAAAGATCAGCAATATTCTCGTCATCTTCCACAACGAGGATTAGGCCTTTGGAATCACTCACGTTACAACTATGCCCGCTTTACACCTGGATTCAATTAGGTAAATGTAAAGAACTGGTCAAAACTCGAGCAAAACTAGTGTTTTGCGCCAAAGCCCATCAGCGCCAGAACTTTGCCAGCGATTAAGCCAACTGGAATGAGGCCAGCACCAACCCAAAAAATTGATGGTTTTGCCAAGATTAAACCAATGGTGCCGACTAAGAACGCCAAAATAACAATTATCACTGCGGTCCAAGCAGCTACTGTATGGCCGTGGTCTTGATGTTCACTCACTGCGCACTCTCCCGTTTGTAACTACTTTCAGTTTAGTCCCATTGCCTTAGGAGTCTTGGGTTGGATCAAGTCCAGCATCAATGGCCTGCCAAGTTGTAAGTTCATTGGCTGCATTGGTCCGGTTGTACCTTGATGCTGATTGCCCATGCGTTGGACCGGTTGCTAACAACAAAGACGCAAAAAGATTTACCATGCTCAACAAAGAAGCCACGCCCCAAAAGATATTTGAGCTGTAGGGCACCAAAGTGACAGTCCTTCCAACTGCTTCAGAAACTAAATAATCTACTTGGTCGGAAATTACATTGGCACGAGAACCTAATGCGCTGAAAAGACTTGCGCCACTGAGTGCCACTAAAAACAGTGCAACTGTGCGACGGACTAATCCTGAAGTGACCCGATAAGCGATTAGGCCTGCAAGCAACGCCCAAGCACAGCCAGCACCCAAGGGATCTAGTGATTTACCGGAAATTCCCAGCTGCAAATCGGGAGTGTTTAATTCACTAAATGAGGCGGTGACCCAGTTGCGAGTCGAGATTACTAAAAGTAAAGTGCTGCAGAATGCGAGTGTGCCTAACGCAAGTTGAATTCGCGATTTCACGCATGCTCCGCTGCAGCAACCGCGCGCAAAACCGCTGCAGCCTTTGCCTGACATTCAGCATCTTCACTTGCTGGGACCGAGTCGGCCACGATTCCGGCCCCTGCTTGGACATAAGCCTGGCCACTTTTTAGCACAGCACTTCTGATGGCAATTGCAGTATCTAGATTTCCGGCGAAGTCGAAATACCCAATGCAACCGCCATAGATACCACGGCGAGTTGGTTCTAGTTTTTCGATTATCTCCATCGCCATTGGCTTTGGTGCTCCTGACAAAGTCCCCGCTGGGAAAGTGGCTCGAACTAAATCGAGCGGGTGCATTTTGTTGTTGACCTGCCCAATTACGGTCGAGACGATGTGCATCACATGGCTATAGCGTTCAATGTGCATGAACTCACTGACCTCAACCGTTCCCGGTTGGCAAACTCGACCTAAGTCATTTCGACCTAAGTCGACGAGCATCAAATGCTCTGCGCGTTCCTTCTTGTCATCAAGTAATTCTTGAGCTAGTTGCTCGTCAGCAGCTTCGCTCGTTCCACGTGGCCGCGTTCCCGCAATTGGGTGAAGCATTGCTTGGCCAGAAGTTAGTCGCACCAGCGCCTCAGGACTTGAACCAACTAGATCAAAATCAACTTCGCCATACGGAATTTCAGGTCCGGTATGTTTCGGCACCCGAATTAAAAACATATAGGGGCTGGGATTGGACTCTCGTAATGCCCGATAAACGGAAAGAGCAGATGCCGAGCACGGTGTAGAAAAGCGCTGAGATAAAACTATCTGGAATGCATCGCCGGCCCGAATATGTTCCTTTGCAACTTGCACTGCTGCTTGGTATTGGACCGATTCGCTTTCGCGGGTGACTACTGGTTCAGCCGGGGTAAAGGCAACTGGTTCTGCGGACCGCTTTGCTGAAGCTAAGCGCAACTCCATTTGATCGAGTCGATTTACCGCATCTTGCCAGGCTAGATCAACCCGCTCACTTGAGTTGTCGTAATTAATTGCATTAGCTATCAGAAAGATATTTCCGAGTTCATGATCTAGCACTGCCAAATCAGTGGCCAAAAACATAGCCAGCTCTGGAACATGTAAGACATCTGGCGTGATATTGGGCAACTTTTCAAACCTACGAACGATCTCGTAACCCAAGTAGCCAACGACGCCACCAGTCAGTGGTGGAAGTTCATCTGCACTGACGCCAACATTCACTTCTGGTGTATGCAATTTAGAGAGTAAGTCTCGTAAAACTTCTAACGGATCTTTGGAATCGATAATTCCTTCTGGTACCCGTCCGGACCAAGCACTCTCTCCGTCTACTTCGCTGAGCATTGCCGAGGTATTTACTCCAACAAAGGAGTACCGAGACCAAGCCATTGCGTGTTCAGCAGACTCTAACAAAAAAGTCCCTGGTCGCTCTTCGGCCAATGTTTGGTAAAGCCCAACCGCCGTGAAATCCGAATTTTCAACTTTGCGAATGACTGGAATAACCCGCCGATCTTCTGCTAGCTCGCGAAACTCGGCTAAGGAAACGGAGGTGTTTGTCATTTTTTTATTGACCGTTCAGAAAAGCAAGTTTGACTTCCCGTATGACAAGCTACGCCAGTTTGGATGACAGTTAGCAAGAGTGTGTCGGAGTCACAGTCAACGGCCAAATCAACTACCTCTTGGGTATTACCGGAGGTCTCTCCTTTCACCCACAATTGGTTGCGACTACGACTGAAATAAGTGGCGACTCTCGTTTCCAAAGTCTGCGCAATAGCCTCCTGGTTCATCCAGGCCAACATTAAAACTTCACGCGATCCGCCTTCTTGAACCACGACTGGAATTAAGCCCGCATCATTGAACTTCAGCCCAATCAGAAATTCAAGTGGTTGCTCTAACATGCCTCTAGTCTGCCGTATTGAGGTAAGTTTGCCGAAACAGCGCGGGTCGTGGGAAAAGTGAATACGCTTCCCATATGAGCACGTCAAACAATTGGGCCCGCACTGAGCGCGCTAATTTCGTTCAAACCCTGACTAGTCTTGGCCCCGACGCTCCCACCCTCTGCGCCGGTTGGACTACTCAAGATTTAGCCGCCCACATTATTTTAAGGGAGCGCAGGCTCGATGCGGCGCCCGGAATTGCCCTACCAATTTTGAGCAACTACACCGAATCTGTTCGGCTAAACATCACCCGAACAGATTGGACTGAATTGCTAAATCAACTTTCGGTAGGCCCCCCAGCTTGGAGTCCACTGGGTTGGTCTGCCCTGGATCAGGCGGTTAATCTATTTGAGTTTTTCGTGCACCACGAAGACGTGTTACGGGCTCAGCAAGGGTGGCAGCCAAGGACACTGGAGCCTGAGCTAATTGGCGCGCTGATGTCTCGGTTATACGATTCTGCATGGTTTCTCTGGCGCAGAGCACGAGTTGGGGTCATTCTGACTGACGCGCAAAACAGTATCGTTGCAAAGCGTCCGCCTAAGGGCGCAGGTATTGTGACGGTAACCGGAGCTCCTGCCGAACTAATCATGAAAAGTTATGGGCGAAGCGCGTCACGCGTGGAAGTAAGTGGCGCTACACATGATCTTGAGTTGTTTAGTCAAACTAATCTGCGTATTTAGCGAACCGTGATGCCGTTTTCGCGAAGTTCATCCTTTACCTGGGCAATCGTAATTTGGCCAAAATGAAAAACGCTTGCCGCTAGCACTGCATCGGCTCCGGCTAGAACTGCTGGTGTAAAGTCAGAAACTTTTCCTGCTCCTCCGCTGGCAATCAGTGGCACATTGGCTACAGTTCGAACTGCGGTGATGAGTTCAAGATCAAAACCGGCTTGCGTGCCATCAGCATCCATTGAGTTCAGCAAGATTTCTCCGGCACCGCGGTTAACCGCCTCAGATATCCACTGGATTGCATCGCGACCACTACTCTGGCGACCACCATGTGTTGTTGCTTCAAAGCCGCTCGGCATATTTTCAGCTCGGCGCACATCAACTGACAGTACGATGCACTGATTACCAAACCGGTGGGCTGCCTCACTTAATAATTCTGGATTAGCCAAAGCTGAAGTATTGATGCCAACCTTATCCGCGCCGCTGCGAAGTAACTGGTCAACATCGGACACGCTTCGAATTCCACCACCTACGGTGAGTGGGATAAAGACCTCATCCGCAGCGCGACGCACCATTTCTAGGGTTGTTTGACGCCCCGAACTACTTGCAGTGATGTCTAAAAAAATTAGTTCATCTGCGCCCGCTTGGCCATATGCGCTTGCTAACTCGACTGGGTCTCCTGCATCACGCAATTCAACAAAGTTGACACCCTTTACAACTCTGCCATTGTCAACATCTAGGCAAGGAATAACGCGGATGGCTAATGACATCTGCTACCTCTGTGGTCCGGCAACTTCAATTGCCTGCGGCAAGGTAAATGCGCCGGCGTAAAGGGCCTTGCCAACGATTGCACCTTCAACTCCAGTGTGCGTCAATGAGCGTAACAGTTCCAGATCTGCCAAACTCGAAATGCCACCCGATGCAATAACTGGCTTGTCGGTGCGCTCGCACATCTGCATTAGTAACTCAACATTGGGTCCTTGCAAGGTTCCATCCTTGGTCACGTCCGTTACTACATACCGAGTGCACCCATCGGCATCCAGACGAGACAGTGTCTCCCAAAGATCGCCACCTTCTTGGGTCCAACCTCGGGCAGCTAAGGTGGTGCCTCGAACATCAAGTCCAACTGCGATTCGATCGCCAAATTCTGCGATTACCGCAGCCGTCCATTCTGGGTCCTCCAGCGCAGCAGTGCCGAGATTAACTCGGCGCGCTCCAGTAGCAAGGGCTGCGCGCAAGGTTTCATCATCGCGAATGCCACCTGACAGTTCTACATTTACATCTAGTTTGCCAACTACTTCGGCAAGCAGTTCGCGATTAGATCCACGGCCAAACGCGGCATCGAGGTCAACGAGGTGGATCCAGTCTGCCCCAGCGGATTGCCAGTCCAGTGCGGCTTGCAATGGATCGCCATAGTTTGTCTGTTGGTCTGCTTGACCCTGAACCAAGCGAACTGCTTGACCATTAGCAACATCTACAGCAGGCAAAAGAATTAAGGAATCCACCGGGCAACTTTCTGTTGGGCGTAAAACATACTTGTCATAATGTTTTCACCCAATTACGTAAAAGTGCTAATCCAGCATTTCCTGATTTTTCAGGATGAAATTGGGTCGCCCAAAGCGGTCCATTTTCTACCGCCGCGATAAACGGCTTTCCATATTCTGCCCAAGTTACTTTTGCCGGAGCAAAGGGACCATCTTCTGCCAGAGACCAACTCTGCGCGGCGTATGAATGAACAAAGTAGAACCGCTCTCGAGCGATTCCAGCAAACATTTGGGAGTCATCTGGGGCGGTCACAGTATTCCAGCCCATTTGGGGCAAAACCGGAGCCTCAAGTAACTTCACGACGTCGGGCCACTGATCAAGGCCAGTGTGCAAATCCTGGGCATGCTCAGCACTGCCAGCAAACATTGCTTGCATGCCAACACATATGCCCAGCACCGGCCGACCGCCAGCAAGTCTGCGCTCAATGATTTGATCGGCGCGAACTGTTCGTAAGCCGCGTAAACAAGTAGCGAAAGCTCCGACACCGGGAACCACTAAGCCGTCTGCATTAAGTGCCTGTTCAAAATCGCTAGTAACTAGGACCGAAGCGCCTGTGGCCTCAAGCGCTCGAGCCGCCGAGCGCAAGTTGCCAGAGCCATAGTCCAGCACCACAACATTGGTCACGAACTTACAAACTTCCCTTTGTTGATGGCACGTCTGTTACTCGACTATCAAGCGCGACCGCATCACGAAGTGCACGGGCAACTGCTTTGAATTGAGCTTCACTCACGTGATGAGCATTGTTGCCGCCAAGTACGCGAACGTGAATGCAAATTTGAGCGGAGGCCGTGATTGACTCCCAGATATGTTTAGTCAATGTCGTGTCATAGGTGCCAATTAGCTCTACAGTCAATGGCGCTTCATGAACTAAGTAGGGCCGACCAGAAAGATCAACGGCTGCTTGGCAGCCAGTGTCGTCTAGCGGAACATACGCGTCTCCAAATCGACGGATTCCAACCTTATCCCCCAAGGCTTCGCGTAATGCTTGACCAAAAGCAAGTGCGGTGTCCTCAACTGTGTGGTGTGAATCCACCTCAACATCACCTTTTGTGCGAATATGAAGATCGAAGCCGCCGTGCTTACCGAGTTGAGCCAGCATGTGGTCGAAAAAAGGCACCCCAGTCTCAACATCAACTTTGCCGGTGCCATCTAAATCAAGTTCAACTAAAACCGAACTTTCTTTGGTAGACCGTTCTACCCTTGCGATTCGTGCCATTGTTTTTCTTCCTGCCTCTGCTTAAAGGTCGATACTTAATAATGCCTTACGGAATTTTTCATTCTCTGTTGGCGTGCCGATTGATACTCGAAGCCAGCCCTCGGGGCCACTTTGACGAATCAATACTCCGTGACTGAGCAGTTGTTTCCAGACGCTGTCTCGATCTGCAAATTTGCCAAACAATATGAAGTTTGCCCCAGTTGGGGTGACCAAAAAACCGTGTTCAATGAACCAATTAAGTAGTGAATCTCGCTCCTGCTTGAGTAGCGAGACTTGGCCAAGCAGTTCGGCACTGTGTGCAAGCGCTGCCCGAGCAACAGCCTGGGTAACTGCGGACAGGTGGTAGGGCAAGCGCACTAATTGGCAAGCAGACACAATGTTTGGGTGCGCAACGGCGTAACCAAGGCGAAGTCCAGCACAAGAAAATGCCTTACTCATTGTTCGGGTAACAACAACCGTGGAATGGCCCGCATACTTTTTCAGTGAACTTGGCTGACCAGCCTCCCGAAATTCTGCATATGCTTCGTCAATAATTAGCAATCCGGGAAAACTGGCCACAATCTCATCGAGAAGGTCTGGATCAAGAACAGTGCCCGAAGGATTATTCGGCGAGCACAAAACAATTATGTCTGGACTGAGTCGCAGTGCTTCCTGGATTAACCCACTGTCAATACTGAAGTTCTCTTTGCGCGGCACTTCAACATATTCGGTAAACGTTTCACGACAGTAATCGGGATACATCGAATATGTTGGGCCAAATGTAACGAGGCGTCGCCCTGGTCCGCCAAATGCCTGAAGCAGATGATGCATAACCTCATTGCTTCCATTAGCCGGCCAAATATTTTCCCAGCTCACTTCGCATTCTGATTCGCCCGAAATATATTGAGCTAAGTCTTTGCGAAGTTCAATTGCATCTCGGTCTGGATAACGATTCAAGTCTCTAACTGCAGTGGTAACAGCTTCGCTGATCGCATTGATTAACTGTTCGGATGGTGCAAATGGATTCTCATTCACATTAAGTTTCACCTCGACATCAAGTTGCGGCGCGCCGTAAGGCGTTCTGCCGATTAAGTCAGAACGAAGTTTCGGATTGGTCATGGAAACCGTATTTCAACAGCCGCAGCATGGCCAGGTAAATCCTCAGCATTCGCCAGCGTTGTTACGGTAGATGCAATTTCCGCCAAGGCGGACTTTGAATACTCAACATAGTGAACCCCGCGCAAGAATGTCTGCACCGAAAGGCCAGACGAATGGCATGCGCAGCCACCAGTCGGAAGTACGTGATTGGAACCAGCCGCATAGTCGCCAAGAGACACCGGCGAGTAGTCGCCAATAAAAATAGCTCCAGCATTTTTTACCCTGCGTGCCACGACAGCCGCATCCCGAGTGTGAATCTCAAGGTGTTCGGCGGCATACGCGTCTACTACTGCAATAGCCTGGTCAAGATCATCGACCAAGACTATGGCGCTTTGCGATCCAGTTAAAGCGGTTGTTACTCGCTCGCTGTGTTTCGTCAATCTAACTTGAGCCACCAGTTGCTCCTGCACTGCGCTGGCCAATTCTGGACTGTCTGTGACCAATACGGAAGCAGCAACGACATCATGCTCTGCTTGGCTAATCAAGTCAGCTGCGACAAAGGCAGGATTAGCCGAGTCATCAGCCAAGATGGCTATTTCCGTTGGCCCTGCTTCGGAGTCGATGCCGATTCGCCCTTTGAGCAACCGCTTAGCTGCAGTTACCCACATATTTCCTGGTCCCGTAACCAAATTTACTGGCTCAATCTCAACTGTTCCGTGGGCTAGTAAAGCAATCGCTTGGGCTCCCCCGACAGAATAAACTTCGGTGATTCCCAGCAGGCTACAGGCCGCCAAAATTGTTGGGTGCGGCCAGCCATCATTATCTTTCTGCGGCGGCGAAACCACGGCAATGGATTCAACTCCCGCAATCTGTGCTGGAACAACATTCATGACAACGCTACTTGGATAAACAGCGCGCCCGCCAGGAACATAAAGACCGACGCGAGCCACTGGAATCCAACTCTCGCTTACGGTGCCACCGGGCGCCACCGAGACAGAAGAATCCTGCCTAACCTGCTGCTCGTGCACAATCCGCACGCGACGTATTGCCTCTAGCAGCGCGTCGCGGACATCAGGTGGCAAACTTTCAAGCGCCGAATCAAGAACCATCTGTGGCACCCGCAGAGTAGGTGCGCGGACTCCATCTAGCTTTTCGGACCATTCTTGGGCAGCCTGCTCACCTCGTGCTGCAACATCGGCAACAATTGGGCGAACCTGCTCAAGAACTGCATCTAGGTCGAACTCAGCTCTGGGCACCACATCGCGAAGTTCGCGCGCTAAGCGTGTGCCGCCACGCAAGTCCAAAGTATTGAGCATTTAACAATTCTAAGCGAAAACCAAAGATGGCTAAGCCGTGCGAACAACTGGGGCCTCTAAGCAATTGGCTCCAAGCAGTGCTTTCAAATCTCCATAAAGGGCTCCATCAGCACGAACCCGCAGCGAATCCTCAAGTCGAGTCGAAACCTGGCGGTCGCTCATCACAATGGTCAGATGTACAGATGTAGATCCTGGGTGACTCGCAAGGACAGTTCGCAATGATTCCATCATCGCTGGATTAACCCGACTCTCGGGAATGTAGAGTTCAACTGGTCCAGTTCTGGCTTGACCAAGTTCGGGTACGGTTACCTCGAAAACACTAATGCGCAGTCTGCCTTCATCAGATCCATCGACTCGAACTTTCATTAGGACTATTGAGTCTTGATTCAACAGGTGACCGAATTTTTCATACTGCTTTGAGTAAACATTAACTTCAATACTGCCGGCCAAATCTTCAACTTGCACAATGGCCCATCTTGAACCCGTAGATCTTGCTGTCTTGAGTTGAACACTACTGATG
The DNA here is from genome assembly GCA_009923495.1 of Actinomycetota bacterium. NCBI lineage: Bacteria > Bacillati > Actinomycetota > Actinomycetota bacterium. The sequence continues at coordinate 4,992 of RFTJ01000018.1, read as the reverse complement.
ATGCCGCCGATAGTAACCGAAGAACCAGCGGCTAGCTCAGGAACCTCGGCAATTGTTTTAGTTGTGAAAGTTGTCAGCAGATGTTCAACACCAAAGAGTGGGTGATCGCTGACGTATAGGCCCAACATTTCGCGCTCATTAGCTAGGAGTAATTTCTTATCCCATTCTTCCTCTGGGATGAAAATTTCAACTCCGGCAATGGAGTTATCTGACTGATCGTCAAACATTCCGAATAAGTCCATCTGACCAAGCGCTTGAGATTTCTTGGTGACCGAGATTGATTCGACCGCATCTACATGAATAGTTAGAAGTCCCTTTCGGGTATGACCTAGGGAATCGAAAGCGCCAGCTTTGATAAGTGACTCTATGACGCGCTTATTGCATACCGCTGCGTCAACTTTGTTGAGGAAATCTACAAAGGAAATGAAATTCCCTTCGCTATTTCGCGTAGCAATCAGCGATTCAACTACATTTTCCCCAACATTACGGATTGCCGATAAACCAAAACGAATGTCCTGATTAATGGCGATAAAGTCGACCTCGGATTCATTGACATCGGGTGGCAAGACCTTGATGCCCATGTGTCGGCATTCGTTTAAATAAATGGCGGATTTATCTTTGTCGTCCTTAACGCTAGTTAGTAGGGCCGCCATGTACTCGGCTGGGTAGTTAGCCTTTAAGTAGGCAGTCCAATATGAAACTAAGCCATATCCCGCACTGTGCGCTTTATTGAATGCGTAATCTGAAAAGGGAATCAATTTATCCCATAGTGCCTTAATGGCACTGTCAGTAAATCCGCGCTCTTTCATGCCCGCTTGAAAAGGGACATATTCACGTTCAAGTTCTTCGGCCTTCTTTTTGCCCATAGCTCGACGAAGCAAATCTGCTTGTCCTAGTGAATAACCGGCCACCGTCTGGGCAATCGACATGACTTGCTCTTGGTAGACGATCAAGCCAAAGGTGTCACCCAAAATTGGAGACAGCACTTGCTCTAAGTCTGGGTGAATGGGCACCTGTGGCTTTCGCCTATTTTTGTAATCGGCGTAATCATTATGTGCATTCGCACCCATCGGTCCTGGCCGGTACAGCGCGATAACCGCGGAAATATCCTCAAAGCTGGTTGGCACCATTGACCTCAGCAGTGACCGCATCGGTCCGCCGTCTAATTGGAACACCCCAAGAGTGTCACCGCGGGCTAGTAGCTCGTAAGTTTTCTTGTCATCAAGGCCCAACTCCTCAAGAACAACTTTCTCGGAGCGATTTCGTTCAATGTTGATGAGTGCATCATCAAGAACTGTTAAGTTTCGGAGTCCCAAGAAGTCCATCTTGAGTAGTCCTAGTTTTTCGCAGGCCCCCATATCAAACTGAGTGATTATTGAACCATCTTGTTCCCGGCGAAATATCGGCAAAATATCCATCAATGGCTCTTTGCAAAGAATCACACCAGCTGCATGAACTCCAGTGTGGCGCTTGAAGCCCTCGAGTCCTCGAGCCATGTCTATTACTTCTTTAACTTCACGATCACTTTCATACAGATCACGAACTTCGCCAGCTTCGCCATAGCGTGAATTGTCTGGATCAAAGATTCCGGTCAGTGAAATATCTTTGCCCATGACGGCCGGAGGCATCGCTTTGGTAATGCGATCACCAATTGCTGGCGGCAGGCCCAAAACTCGCGCTGCATCTCGCACCGCCGCCTTTGCCTTAATGACTCCGAAGGTAACAATTTGCGCTACGCGATCCGCGCCGTACTTGTCGGTTGCATAACGAATCATTTCGCTTCGACGACGCTCGTCAAAGTCAATATCAATATCAGGCATTGAAATTCGCTCAGGATTTAGGAACCGCTCGAAGTAAAGTCCGTGTTCAATTGGATCCAACTCGGTAATTCGCAATGCCCAAGCAATAACTGCTCCGGCCGCCGAACCACGACCTGGACCAACCCGGATTCCATTTTCGCGGGCATGTCTGCACAAATCAGCCACCACCAGGAAGTAGCCCGGAAAGCCCATCTGGGCGACAACATCTAGTTCGTATTTTGCTCGGTCTAGATACTCTTGGGGAACTTCCCCGCCGAATCGATATTTAAGACCAAGCATCACTTCTTCGACAAGCCAGGAGTCCTCAGTGTGACCTTCAGGCACCTCGAAGTTTGGCAATAGATTTTGACCCTCAGTGAAACTCACATTGCAACGCTGCGCGATTACTAAGGTGTTGTCGCAAGCCTCAGGAAAATCACTCCAGAGTTCTCGCATCTCTTGCGCACTTTTCAGATAGAAAGATGTGCCATCAAATTTGAAGCGCTTAGGGTCGCTTAGATTGGTGCGAGTCTGAACACACAGCAAAGCTTCATGCACACTGGCATCGTGCTGGTGCACATAATGCAGATCATTAGTTGCAACCAGTGGCAGACCTAGGTCCTTGGCAAGCTTAAGTAGCTCCGGTCGTGTTACTTGTTCAACATCAATGTCATGATCCATGAGTTCAACAAAGTAATTATCGGCGCCTAAAATGTCCCGCATGTCTGCGGCCACTTCTCTAGCCTTCTTGTAATTGCCCGCCTGCAACCATCGATTTACTTCTCCACTTGGGCAACCAGTTGTTGCAATCAGGCCTTTGCCATATTGAGATAGCAACTCGCGATCAAAGCGTGGGTGATAGTAATAGCCTTCGATACTAGCCAAACTCGAAAGATGAAAGAGATTGTTTAGGCCAACGTTATTCTCGGCCCACAGCGTCATGTGTGCATAGTTATTGCGCCCGGCACCTATTCCTTCACCAACGCTGTTCTTGTGTAGCGCTTCTCCGAAATCAAAGGGTGTTCGAACTTGGCGACCCTGTGGAGCATAGTAGCCTTCGATACCGATGATTGGCTTTACGCCATATTCAATGCCCTTTTTCCAAAATTCAAAAGCGCCGAACAGGTTTCCGTGATCGGTCATGGCTAGTGCAGGCATTTCTAATTCGGCAGCCGCTTTAAAAAGATCGCCCACTCGGGCGGCGCCATCAAGCATCGAGTAGTCGGTGTGTACATGTAAGTGAACAAAAGACTTGTCACTCATGTCTAACTCCTACCCGCGGTGCTGGTTTATGTTGAATACTTCGCGGAGGAAGATCGCGCTCTCTTAGATTACTCGCGACCTGTGTCAGATTGTTGGTTAGAGGTCCTGAACCTTGTCGAGTGCCTGCTTTAGGTCGTCGGCATACGGACTTTTGAACTCAACCTGTTGACAAGTTCCGGGGTGTTCAAAAGCGAGCAGTACCGCGTGCAGCCACTGTCTAGTCAGACCTAAGCGGGCAGCGAGCTTTGGATCTGCCCCATAAGTTAAGTCGCCACAGCAGGGGTGGCGCAGTGCTGACATGTGCACCCGAATCTGATGGGTTCGCCCCGTTTCAAGATGAACCTCCAACAAGCTGGCATAGGCAAATGCATCCAGGGTGTCATAGTGGGTAATGCTTGGCCTGCCACTCTGTAGGACCGCAAATCGATATGAAGAATTTGGGTGGCGATCAATTGGCGCATCAATCGTGCCACTCATTTGATCAAGTCGACCTTGAATCAGTGTGTGATAGATCTTGGTTACAGTGCGATTTCGGAACTGGTCCTTGAGGCTCACGTAAGCTCGCTCAGATTTGGCCACCACCATTAACCCGCTAGTGCCCACATCTAACCGGTGGACAATGCCTTTACGTTCAACGGGGCCGAAACTGGTTAGGACATGGCCCATAGCAGTCAATGAACCGATGACTGTTGGGCCGGACCAACCTGCACTTGGATGAGCAGCTACTCCAGCTGGTTTGTCAATGACAACTAAATCGTCATCTGCAAAGATCACAGGCAAATCTACTGTCGGCTCTGATTCAGTTAAATCAGGATCAGGAAATTCCACTTCAACAACATCGCCAAATTGCACGCGATGGCTCTTAGCCACAGATTTGCCATTTACGGTGACGCGCTGTTCGTCAATAAGAGCGGCACAAGTGGCCCGCGATAGCCCACTGAGGGATGCCAGAACTGCATCAATTCGAGTATCGGAATCTGATTCTAGAACCGGCCAATTACGAATCATCAGATTGCTTTTCAGTGATATTAATTGCCCGCATAGTTAAAATAATGCCACCAATTGTCGCGCAAAAAATCGCACTGTCCGCCAGATTGAAAATTGGATAATTTGGCAATTCGATGAAATCGACAACATGTCCTTGGAAGTTTTGTGGTGAACGAAAAACTCGATCAATTAGATTTCCTAATGCGCCACCCAGGATTGCGCCGAACACAACCGCCCACGGCGGCGAAACTATCTTTCGTGAAAACCAAATGATTCCAACGCAGGCACTTGCTGCCAGCACAGTGAACAGCAAAGTTGCTGAGGTAGCAAAGGAAAAAGCCGCACCTGGGTTTCGAGCAAAAGAGAGCTTTAACACTGGGCCCAGGACATTGATTGGCTCTCCGTTTTCGAGTTTGGCAACGGCCAGCGCTTTGGAAACTTGATCAGCGGCCACAACAAGTGTTGCGGTAATGCCAAGTCGAACCTGAATTGATTTCACTTGACCGATTAGCTGCGGTCTTGCTTCTGTCGACAAGGCATGCACAGGGTGGCCCGTGGATTTGCTTCAAGTAGTCGCAATTTGCCGATTGGGTTGCCACAATTTTCACATCTACCGTAGGTGCCAGCTGCAATCCGCTCCAAAGCATGATAGGTCTGATCAAGTAAGTCGCGCTTATTTGCAAGTAACGAAATCTCTTGTTCTCGTTCGAATGTTTTGGTGCCAGCATCGGCCTGATCATCGCCAGCGCCTTCGCCACTTTCAAATATCAAATCTTGGAATTTTTCATCAGCCTGTGCAATTTCAGCAACAAGTTCGGCGGCTTCCCGTTCAAGGAGTTTGCGCGCTGTCTCAAGTTCAGATTTATTCCAGTTTGATTGATCTTCCTGAACTGTCGGCTGCTTTGGAGCCGGTTTCTTACCGGGGACCGCTTTGCGCACCTGT
>RFTJ01000017.1 GCA_009923495.1 Actinomycetota bacterium | reverse complement strand
ATCAATCTGCAGATTGATTGCCTGGCTGGTTCGAGCGTGCTGGTTTAAGGTTAGCCCTGCTCTGTTTCGCCAATGTTACGAGGATTCCAGTCAGGACAATCACCCAAAATCAAAGTAGGCTGACACCCTATGGAGCCAGAAAATCGCCTAGGATTGCCCGAATTTGGGCCAGGTTCCATCGCTGGTGTGGGGCGCAGGATAGCGGCATTCTTCCTTGATTATTTCGCCTGTTGGGCGGTTGCCCATCTGGTCGCACCCGATATTGAGATGCTCAGCAATGAATTTCGACTACTTACCTTGGCAATTTTGTTCAGCCAGATAATTGTTCTGACAACCCTGACTGGATCATCGTTTGGCCAGCGAGTCCTGGGAATGCAAGTCACAACGCTAGATCTGAGCCGGGTCGATGTCCTTCGGATTTTAGCCCGCACCGCAATGATTTTTACGGTAATCCCAGCCGCAGTTTGGGATCGCGATACCCGAGGATTGCACGATCGCCTGCTCGGAACTGTGGTTGTCCGGACTCGCTAACGCAGTTATCGAGCAATTATCGGCGCGGGATTTTGCCGCGTGTTGGCATTGGACCTTTTGGAATCGGAATTTGATTTGCCGGTAATGCTGTGAACCGACGACGCAGTTCAGTAGTGGCTGCTGGTTTCAGTGCTTTCGGGAATTTCTTTAGCTCTTTTCGCAATTGGCGGAGTGTGACACCGTTTTCGCCAACCACAATTTCATGAATTGGCACACCAGGTGCGAACCGAGCGTGCAACTTCTTTTGCTCCGTCAACAACTGTTGCGGACGCGGACCTTCCCCAACCAAAATTACTCCCGGCCGACCGATAACTCGATGCACCAAGTTTTGCATCTTGTCAAAGCCCACTGTTGGGGTTGAAGTGAAGCCAGTTCGCGGACTCAAACTCTGCAATACCGAGGCAGCAGCCCCTAGCTGACCTTCAACCGAGGCATAAATAGCCCGCTCAGCAATGCGCCCGAAGACTAGCAGTGTACATAGCAACGCAAGGCCCACGGCCAAAATAGTAAAGAATGCCATGGTTCCAGTGACCACACCGATACCGAAAAAGATTCCAAATACTGCAACGAAAATGAGCAGGAGTTTCAGGCCTAGAAATGACACATAGTCACTAGCAATCGAGTAAGTCTCCCGAAGTTGCTGGTGCCATTTTTGCTTTTCCGGTTCTGGCTGGCGATTAGACATAGTTCAACCTTAGAGGTTAGTAGTGGAACGAGCGGCGATTGCTTGCTCATAAAGTCGGCCAGCTCGGTAGGACGAGCGAACTAGCGGTCCGCTCATGACCCCAACAAAACCGATAGATTCGGCAAATTCTTGTAACATGACAAATTCTTCGGGCTTTACCCATCGTTCGACTGGGTGATGACGAAGTGATGGTCGCAAGTATTGAGTAATCGTAACTAGCTCACATCCGGCTCCAACCAGGTCGTGCAGAGTCTCTTTGACTTCGTTAATGGTTTCGCCCATGCCCAGAATTAGATTGCTCTTGGTAACCAATCCAAAGTCTCGAGCAGCAGTAATCACCGCAAGCGAGCGTTCATATCGGAATCCCGGGCGAATTCGCTTAAAGATTCGTGGCACAGTTTCGAGATTGTGGGCAAAGACTTCAGGGCGGGATTCGAAAACTTCAGTGAGCAGCTCAGGCTTGGCGTCAAAATCTGGAGCTAACATTTCGACCTTGATACCAGGGACTGCATGATGCACTGCGCGAATGGTTTCGGCATACAACCAAGCGCCCTGATCTTCAAGATCGTCACGAGTTACACCAGTTATGGTCGCATAGCGAAGTTGCATCTTTGCCACCGATTCTGCAACTCGTCGTGGTTCATCTCGGTCCAGTTCCTTTGGCTTGCCAGTATCAATCTGACAGAAGTCACATCGGCGTGTGCATTGGTCGCCACCAATCAGGAAGGTCGCTTCGCGATCTTCCCAACACTCAAAAATGTTTGGGCAGCCGGCTTCTTGGCAAACGGTGTGTAATCCTTCGCGCTTTACCAGACTCAAGATTTCGGTGTATTCAGGACCAGTCTTGACCCGCGTCTTAATCCACTCGGGTTTGCGCTCAATTGGAGTAAGCGCATTGCGCGCCTCAATGCGAAGAAGGCGAGGCGGGTTTGGTTTTGACGAGTCGGTCACAGGTCAATCTTACGCGGTCACCGGCGCGGGCTTCGGGGCAGTTACGTCATCAAAGACCTGATCTAAATGCTTGCTTATGGGGCCAAGTATCTGCAGCGGGGTTACCGAGCGTCCAAGTTCAATTGAAAGTGTGCTCACCCCGGCATCCGATATGCCACAAGGCACTATCTTGCTGAACTCGACTAATTCATTTGAACAGTTCAAGGCAAAGCCATGCATGGTGACGCCCTGCGCTACCCGAACCCCGATGGCAGCCAGCTTTCGCTCACCTCTTTCATCAGCCACCCAGACGCCGCTCCTACCTTTAATTCGAGAAGTTTCTAAACCGAAATCTGTGCAAACCCCAATAAGCACTTCTTCAAGCCGACGAACATGTGAAACCACGTCCATCGGACTCGGTAAATGGACAATCGGATATCCAACTAGCTGACCTGGACCGTGCCAAGTGATTTTGCCACCCCGGTCTACATCAACGACGGGCGTGCCATCAATCGGGCGATCGCCAAGCTCGGTCCGCCGGCCCGCGGTGTAAACGGATGCATGTTCTAGTAACAAAACCTGATCAGGAACTTCACCAGCGACCACCGAGGCGTGAATCTTTCGTTGCAAATCCCAGGCTTGCTGGTAGTCAATCAGGCTCTCACCTAATTTAAGGGGCCGGATTAGTAAACTCACTCCTTTAGCCTATGCCGACAGGCAATAGTTGCTAAAAAGCGGTAATTTAGACAGGCAAGGCAACGGCGCCCTATCAACCAAAGGACCTAAACGTGTCAATCGATCTCGGACCAGATTCAACGGAAAAACCGAAGGAAATTACTAAGCGATCACGAAACAAATTCGTAATCGCATCAGTTTTCGTACTAGTGGCTTGGCTAGGGATAAGCGGCGCTACTGGACCGCTATTCGGCAAACTAAGCAGTGTTCAGAAGAACGATAATTCCAACTTCCTGCCGGCTAGTGCCGAGTCCACCAAAGCGGGCACTTTCTCGGTCCAGTTCAGCGACCAGAAAGATTCTTCGATCCTGCCAGCGCTTGTGTTGTTCTCAGGCAAAGCAGATCCAACTAATGTAGAAAAAATTGCTGGGTTCGCCCAGACTATTGTCTCTAGGCCAGTTGCTGACTCAGGTGGTAAAACCATCGGTGACTATCTAGCAGCTAACAGCAAACTAATGCCTATTCCGTCAAAGGATGGAAAAGCGGTAATCCTTTCCATACCGCTAGATAACAAAAAGATTGCCATCCCGCTAGAGAACGAAAAACCAGCACTTGGCGCGATTGTTAAAGAGCTCCGCATTGCCGCCAGTGAAGTGCCAAATTTTGAATCGCATGTAACCGGTATTGGTGGCATCTTGGCCGACTTATTCGACAGTTTTGGCTCAATTGACACCAACTTGCTCAGAACAACCTTGATTGTTGTTGCGCTGATTCTTATTTTTGTATATCGCTCACCAATCCTTTGGGTACTTCCGCTTTTCGGTTCACTCATAGCACTGACAGTGGCTGGTGGCATGGTCTATCTGCTGGCCAAAGACGGTGTCATTGATCTTGATGGCCAGTCGCAAGGCATTTTGGATGTTCTAACAATTGGTGCAGCGACCGATTACGCGCTGTTGATGATTGCGCGTTATCGAGAAGAACTGCATCACTACGACAGCAAAGTGATAGCCATGAAGAAAGCTTGGCGAGGAGTTGTTGAGCCGATAGTGGCATCAGGCTTAACCGTAATTTTTGGTTTGATGGTGCTTTCACTTTCCTTGCTAAAGAGTGTGCGCTCACTTGGGCCAGTGGCAGCACTTGGCATATTCTCAGCGCAGGTAGTAATGCTCACGTTGCTTCCCGCGCTGCTAGTACTTGCCCCACGTTGGATCTTCTGGCCAAAGGTGCCAAAGCATGACGATACCGATGAACGCCTATCAGGTATTTGGTCGCGCATTGCCGGCGCTGTCGGCCGTAAGCCACGCCGTACTTGGGTTGCAAGTAGTTTGTTCCTGTTGATCGCAACGGCATTCGCAACTCAAATTGGCGGGGCAGGACTTTCTCAAACCGACGCATTTACGGGCAAGCCAGATTCAGTGGTTGGTATAGCCAAGCTTGCAGAACATTTCCCAGCTGGCGCTGGTGACCCAACTTTGGTGATTGTGCCAGTACAGGATGCCAAGAAGGTGACTGCTGCACTTGAGAAGACCCAGGGTGTTGCTTCGGTTACGCCAACACTTGATGCGGCTGCAATGGCTGGCGCACTGGAAGCTGCTGGTGGGCCTGAAGGACTTGTTGGCATTCGGCCGATTCCAAAAATCGTTGATGGTTTGACGCAACTGGAAGTCACTTTGGTAAAGCCTGCGGACTCAAAAGATGCCAAAGCTTTAATCCCTGGTATTCGCGACATTGTGCACGGCATAAGTCCGACTGGACTGGTTGGCGGAACTACAGCAACAAACTACGACATCTCGGCCGCTGAGGCGCGTGACTTGCGAGTAATTGTTCCAATTGCGTTGCTGGTGATTGGCATCATCCTGGCATTCTTGCTGCGTAGCTTAATTGCTCCGCTCATGCTGGTAGCAACCACTGTGCTCTCCTTTGGCGCAACACTCGGAATCTGCCACTTGGTGTTCAAGTACATTTTTGGATTCAAAGGAACGGACGGGGCATTCCCGCTGTATACCTTCATTTTCTTGGTAGCACTTGGCATCGACTACAACATATTCCTGATGACTCGGGTGCGTGAAGAAGCCTTAAAGATTGGTACTCGCGCCGGCATCATCAAAGGTGTAACGGTTACCGGTGGAGTCATCACATCTGCGGGAATAGTCCTAGCAGCGACTTTCGCAGTATTGGGAACTCTGCCGCTTGTGATCCTGGCTGAGATTGGTTTTGCGGTGGCATTTGGTGTGCTGCTCGACACAATCATTGTGCGAAGCCTGCTTGTGCCGGCTTTGGCTTACGAAATGAATAACTTCACTTGGTGGCCAAGCAAACTTTCCAAACAAACTATTGGCGATTTGCAAGGTGGAAGCGGAATTGCACCAGAAAGTGTGAACGCATGACAAACAAGTACATAGTCGCCTCAAGTGGTGGCTTCGTCACTACTGATCGTTGGGGAGTCATGAAGCCAGGTGGCATCATGAATCGGGCTCTGGAACTTACCGGCAAGACTCGTCCGCGGGTTCTGTTCATGATGACTGCTAGCGGGGATGATTCTTCGTACATTGCCCGCAGTTACCAAGCAATGTCTGATGCATCAGTGGATGTTGACCATTTGGCACTTTTCACTCAGCCAACTCGGCCAGTTGAGGAAGCAATTGGCAAAGCAGACCTCGTGTGGGTTGGTGGCGGCTCAGTCGCTAACCTGCTTGCTGTTTGGCGTTTACATGGTGTTGATGTTGCTCTGCGCGATGCCTGGGAAGCGGGAACTGTACTAGGTGGAGTTAGTGCCGGATCTATTTGCTGGCATGTTGGGGGCCCAACGGATTCTTTCGGACCAAAGCTTGAAGTTGTTAACAACGCACTTGGCTTGATTCCGTTTGGAAATGGCGTGCATTACGACAGCGAAGCACAACGTCGCCCGCTGTTGCAGTCAATCGTTAAGGACGGCTCGCTTCCAGTGTCTTTCGCAACTGATGATCATGTGGCAGTAGTTTACGAAAACGAGGATCCGTTCGAAGTTGTCGCTGACACAGCAGACACCACAGCCCGTGCTTATCGCCTAGAAAAGGTCGGCGTTGAAGTTGTGGAAACTACTCTGGAACTAGGGCGAATTTAGTTACTTCTTAGTAGCAAGACTGGTTACAAGCCATCAATCAGTAAAGCTTCGGCAGCGCGGCGCCCACTTGCGAACGCACCGTTAATTGACGACACCGCTCGGTAATCTCCCGCAACATACAAGCCATCAACAATTCGCGCTGTTTGCTTAACCACATGTGGTGGAAGCATTGCTGGTAGGGCATTGGCTATCGGATAGGCAGCCACTGATTTCCAACCAGCGGTTGGAATCCCATACAGAGTTGCCAAGTGTGACCGCACAGCCAATTCTGCCTCCGCGTTGGAATCAAGCGCCAGTGTCGAAGTCGAAACCAAAACTCGACCGTCTGAGGCATAGCTTGGCGCAGCATTACTTAGCGCAACGGTGTTTACTACTGGCCGTTTTGGATCGGCCGCATGCTTGTCGTAGCGCCTGCCATCAACTACCAAAGTTCCAGCCCCGTTGGTTAAATCGGCAGGCAAACAATCAGCCAAGTGATACCAAGTTGTCACACTATTCATCTTGGGCACTTTAATCGTCGGTACAAATTTATTTGCTGAGTGCGCATCGGTGGCAATTATTACCGCCCGACAGTCAATCTGACCTTGATGTGTAATCACTTTACGCGGGGCTACTGCTGTTACTTCAACATCGCAAAAGACCGTATTGGCCTGAAGTTGCGCTGCTAACTGGCGCGGAATCTCCTGCATTCCGTATTTAGGAACACTGGGCACCCCAGCTACAAAACTGCGAAGCACAATGTCCAAGAATCGCTTAGATGTAGCGAGTTCATCATCTAAAAACACGCCGGCTAAAAATGGGCGAAGCAACTTATTTGTTAAGTCACGGCCAAATTTAAAATTTAGAAAGGCTTCAGTGCGTTGATCAATGGAATCTGATTTTTCATCTGCAAGCCCAATTTTTGCGGCGTACTTTGCAAACTTGAGCTTGTCACGAATTTTGCCAACTGGCGCCAGCATCGAATCAACGGCCCAAGTTGGTTCGTGGCGAGGATTGCCCATGCGGTAGTTCCGACCATCAATTGAGACAATCAAGCCTGCAGTTAACGGCTGGAGTTCTAGCGCATTTAGGTCAAGAATGTGGGTGCCTTCAACATAGCTAGGGTTATAGAGCTGGAAACCCCGATCTAACTGCAATCCGTCAACCACATCTGTCCGGACTCGACCACCAATATCGTCACTGGCTTCTAGAACAACTACTGAGCGGCCAGCTATAGTGAGCGCCCGAGCGGCCGTTAGTCCAGCAAGTCCAGCACCAACAACCACAACGTCGCATGATTTGGGCAGGCTGTGTTCAGACATTATGAAAGTAGTGTACGCGTTGCCGATTCAATATCCGGGTGCGCAAAGGTGAAACCCGCGGCAAGTAGTTTCTTGGGCAACACCCGATTGCTCCCCAATACTTCTTGCGAGAACTCGCCCAGTACTAATTTCAACGCAATGGCCGGCACGGAAAATAAGGTCGGTCTGCGCAGGACTTTGCCGAGAGCCTTTGTGATTTGAGTATTTGTTGCTGGTGTTGGCGCTGTTAGATTGACAGGTCCACTCAGTTGCTCATTGGTGAGCAGGAACTTTAGCGCCGCTACTTCATCGGCAATCGAAATGAACGACCAAAATTGTTTGCCAGAACCAAGTTTGCCGCCTAGACCAAATTTGAAAAGTGGCAACATTCGTGACCAAGCCCCACCCTTTGGTGACATGACTAATCCAGTGCGGGCAAGCACAACTCGCACACCGGCATCCGCAGCTGGTTTGGTTGCCGCTTCCCATTGCCTGACTACATCAGGAAGAAAGCCCATTGCGTTAGGGGCTGATTCATCAACTTTATTTGTGCCGGTGTCGCCGTACCAGCCAATGGCACTGCCATTAATTAACACCGCTGGCTTAAGCTGAGCAGCAACTTTGGCAATTGTCTCGGTTGACTGGACTCGAGATTGCAAAATTGCGTTCTTGTACTTTTTTGTCCAGCGATGATCGCCAACTCCAGCGCCAGCAAGATTGATGATTGCCTCGACACCGACAAGGGCTGACGAGTCGATTTCACCCAATGCTGGGTTCCAGCTCACTTCCGAACTGGCCGAAACTGGTCGCCGAACTAGGCGTAGGACCTCATGCCCATCTGCTCGAAGGGATTCAACCAAAACTGTGCCAATGAGCCCACTAGAGCCAGCAATCGCGATACGCATAGTTCTACTCTGCCGTGTTTGCTTGGGTTATGCGACCTGGCGGTAAAGAAAAGAGCGGTTCCGGCCGTAACCGAAACCGCTCTAAACGCAGGAGAGAACTTACAAACCTAAATCGGCTTCAAATGCTCCTTCTTCTAGACGAGCCTTCATGGCGCTGAGGAATCGAGCTGCATCCGCGCCATCAACTAAGCGATGATCATATGTGAGCGCCAAGTAAACCATCTGACGGATACTAATGACATCCTGACCATTCTCGTCAGTTACTACGACTGGCCGTTTCACAACTGCGCCGGTGCCCAAGATAGCCACCTGAGGTTGATTCAGGATAGGTGTATCGAACAATGCTCCACGGCTACCAGTATTGGTCAGCGTGAATGTGCCACCGCTAAGTTCATCTGGCGAAAGTTTGTTGGTCCGAGTGCGCTCGGCTAAGTCGGCTATCTTGCGCGACAAGCCACCGATGTTTAGGTCACCTGCATTGTGAATTACTGGAACTAATAAACCACGTTCGGTATCAACTGCAATGCCTAAGTGCTCGGCATCAAAGTAAGTTACTGTGCCCGCAGCTTGGTCAATAGTTGCATTGACAACCGGGAAAGTTTTCAACGCTTCGCAAGCTGCCTTAGCAAAGAAGGGCAAGAAGCTCAGCTTTACACCTTCACGCTCAAAGAAGGCATTCTTTGAGCGATTACGAAGTGCAGCAATGCGAGTTACATCAACTTCTACCACGGAAGTTAGCTGAGCTGAAACCTGAAGAGATTCCACCATGCGTTCAGCAATCACTTTGCGTAGGCGTGTCATCGGCACTGTGTTCCCACGAAGTTCCGCGCCCGTTGGCACCTTGACTGCAGGCGCTGCTGGTGCATTGGAAGTTGGTGTCGCACTGGTTGCTGCCACCGGAGCAGGTGTAGAAGCCACTGGCCGATCGACTATCTGGGCAACCGGAATCTGCGTCGGGTTAGTAGCGAGCACATCTTCTTTACGAATTCGCCCACCTACGCCAGTGCCAACCACGGTTGATAAATCAACACCGCGTTCAGCAGCAAGTCGGCGAACAAGTGGAGTTGCATAAGCACCAGCATTTGCTGTGGCTAAATCTGCCGAACTAGTAACAGGAGCTGGAGTGGCAATAGGAGCAGGAGCTGGAGTAGCAATAGGGGCAGGTGTTGGCGCACTCGCGGTAGGTACTGCCGGCGCGGCACTAGTTGGTGCCAGTGAACCAATGACCCCGAGTTGGCCACCTACTTGAGCCACACCATCTTCGGCAACGGTGATTTCTAACAGCACACCTTCAACTGGTGATGGAATCTCAGTATCAACTTTGTCGGTTGAAACTTCAAGTAGCGCTTCATCAACGGCAACTTTGTCGCCGATCTGCTTTAGCCAACGAGTAACTGTGCCTTCGGTGACACTTTCACCAAGAGCAGGAAGGACCACTGGAACATTGCTGCCTGATCCTGCCGGCACAGCCGCGACTGTTGGCGCTGGTGCTGCAATTTCAACGACGAGCGGTTGCGCAACAGGTTCAGCATTAACAGGTTCAGCAACTGGGGTCGAAGGCGTGGCAGCAGCACCTGTTTCACCAATCACAGCAAGCGCTCCGCCAACAAGAACTACGGCATCTTCGCCCGCAATGATTTCAAGCAGAACGCCTGAAACTGGAGAGGGGATCTCGGTATCAACTTTGTCGGTCGACACTTCAAGTAATGGTTCGTCGGCGTTAACGGAATCGCCAACTTGCTTAAGCCAACGGGTTACCGTGCCTTCGGTTACGCTTTCACCCAATTGCGGCATTGATACTGTCGTGGTCACCGGTGCGGTCACTCCTTTTAACTGGTCGTTCTAGGTCAAGGCTAGTGGTTAAGCGTGTGCGTGTAGTGGTTTGCCGGACAGAGCAAGGTGTGCCTCGCCCATGGCTTCATTCTGGGTTGGATGGGCGTGAATCAGGGTGGCTACCTCGCTCGGGTAAGCCTCCCAGTTGTAGATCAACTGTGCCTCGCCGATTAGTTCACCAACCCGGCTACCAATCATGTGTACGCCAACAACTGGTCCATCTTTTTGGCGGATTAGCTTGATAAATCCAGTCGTACCTAAAATCTGGCTTTTGCCGTTGCCGCCAAGATTGTATTCGTACGACTCAACTTCGCCGTACTTCTCCTTTGCCTGTGCTTCGGTGTAGCCAATGCTGGCAATCTCTGGCTCGCTGTAAGTAACCCGGGGGATGCCAGTTTCATCAATACTCTGTGGTGCAAGTCCTGCGATTTCTTCAGCAACGAAAATTCCTTGCTGGAAACCGCGATGGGCTAACTGCAAGCCCGGGACGATGTCACCGACTGCGTAAACGCCAGGAACATTTGTTGCTAAGCGCTCGTTAGTGAGCACGAAGCCGCGGTCCATGTTGATGCCCTGCGCTTCATAGCCCAAGTTTTCAGTGCGTGGTCCTCGGCCAACTGCAACAAGAAGTAAGTCAGCACGCAATGTATCGCCTGATTCCAGAGTTACCGTAACGCCGTCAGCATCTTGAACTGCACTTTGGAATCGAACACCAACTTTAAAGTCAATGCCACGCTTTCTAAATGCTCGCTCCATGGCCTTTGACACCGCTGCATCTTCAGCTGGTACTAGGTTTGGTAAACCTTCAACAACAGTTACCTCAACACCGAAGGAACGCCAGACAGATGCGAATTCCACGCCAATAACGCCGCCGCCAAGAATGATTACACTTCCAGGTACATAATCCATTGTTAGTGCTTGATCGCTAGTCATAATGCGACCAGAGATTTCTAGCCCAGGCAAGGTTCGCGCAAATGAGCCGGTGGCAAGCACAATGTTCTTGCCTTCATACCGCTGACCGTTCACCTCAACAACATTCGGTGCAACTAACTTGCCTTCGCCCTCAACAAAGGTAATTTCGCGACTCTTGACCAAACCTTGCAAACCTTTGTACAGACGACCAATTACGCCATCTTTGTACTCATTCACTTTGGCCATGTCGATGCCATTGAAAGTGCTATGTACGCCAAAGTTTTCGCCTTCGCGAGCGGTGTCCGCAACTTCGGCTGCATGCAAGAGCGCCTTGGTTGGAATACAACCGCGGTGCAAACAAGTACCACCCAGTTTGTCTTTTTCAATGAGAATTACCGATAGACCGAGCTGAGAAGCACGAAGTGCACAGGCGTAACCGCCACTTCCGCCACCCAGAATCACAATGTCGTGCATTATTCCTCCGAGCAAAATCGCGCTGTTTGCGCATCGCTCTATTGTTTCACCTCTGGTGTAATTAACCCGAATCGGGGTGAGTGCCGGCAGCTCGGTGGCGAAGCCCCAATTCGACTAGAAGGAAACGGATTCTGCAGCTAAATCTTCGATCAGTGCAACCAGAGTGCGAACCCCAAAGCCCACGCCACCTTTTGGCACATACCCATAAGGAGCGCTTGGATTAAAAGCCGGCCCAGCAATGTCAAGATGGCCCCAGGTCAGGCCTTGAGCAATAAATTCCTTTAGGAATAGTCCAGCGGCCAACATTCCACCTTCGCGCTGGCCAATGTTGGCGATGTCTGCAACTAAGGACTCCATCGGGGGACGCAGTTCGGCAGGCATTGGCATGGGCCAAAACTCCTCACCCGCGCGACTGGCAGCGCTCATGACGGCGTCGCGAACTTCGTCATCGCCCAATACACCTGCAGTGCGAAAGCCAAGCGCGATTAGCGCAGCGCCAGTCAAGGTTGCCACGTCGATTACCAAATCTGGCTTATCTTCAGCGGCACGTACTAGCGCATCGGCCATCACTAGGCGACCTTCAGCATCAGTGTTAAGCACTTCAACGGTTCGCCCGCCGTAGATCGAAATGACATCACCTGGACGTTGGGCTTTTCCGCCCGGCATATTCTCGGCACACGCGGCGTAGGCAGTTACTTGTACCGGAAGTTCAAGTTCGGCAACTGCCTTGATGGTCGCAACCACTGCAGCCGCGCCACTCATGTCTGCCTTCATCTCATGCATGCTCGCTGGTGGTTTTAGTGAGATGCCGCCAGTATCAAATGTGATGCCCTTTCCAACCAGTGCAATGTGGGCAACGGCGTTTTTCGGACTGTAGGTCATTCGAATCAAACGCGGAGGGCGAGCAGAGCCTTGGCCAACTGCCATGATGCCGCCGTAACCCTCCTTAAGCAAAGCCTTCTCGTCAAGAACAGTAATCTTGACTGCCGTATCGGCTAGATGCTTCTTGGCTTCGTTGGCCAACTCAGCAGGCGGCAAGTGCAGCGGTGAATAGTTGATCAAGTTGCGAGCGAACACCACATTCTGGGTAACTACTCGAGCACGATTTAGTGCAGCTCGAAAATCTGCACTGCGGGCATCATCAGCAAACAAAGTTAGTGACTTAACTGGTGACTTGCTCTTTGAAAGCGACGAATGGCGATGGTCAGTAAACGAGTAAGCACCTAGCGCAGCGCCCTCAAGAATTGCACCAGCGGCTTCGGCGTAACTTGCTGGTAGGGCTAGGGACACTCGCTTGAATCCAGCCAAGTTACGAGTTGCAGCACCAGCTGAGCGCCGTAATGTTTCCTCTGAGATGCCATTGCGAATCGATCCGAGTCCAACCGCGACAATTACCTGGGCAGAAGCAAGATTGCCGGCCGGAATTCGCACTACCTCTTCACTACCGCCGCTAGCCCCAACAGCACTGAGAGCAGCTTTAATTTTTGTCAGCGCACTTTTAGGCAGGCCATTTGCCACTATGTCAAACTTGTTGTCGGTTGTTGTTGCCAGTACCACAACATCGGTTGGCGTGGTCAGGGGATTGCCTGACTTCAGGCTCAGGCTGGCAATAGTAGGGGTGGCATCCACGCTCATAAAGACTCCTAGGTGATGTTTGCATCTAAATTTAGTACGACTAGCGTTGTCTGTATGTTGACTGTGCCATTAAATGATGTCCACTTGGCTCTGGGCGCAAAAATGTGTCCATTTGCGGGCTATCAGATGCCCATTGAATACCCCACCGGAACAGTTGCTGAGCACACAGCGGTGCGCAATGCGGTTGGTGTGTTTGATGTGAGCCACATGGGCAAAGTCCGAGTTGTCGGACCAGGTGCAGTAGATTTCCTAAATTCAGTTTTAGCAAATGACCTAGCCCGAATCAGTGATGGCCAGGCACAGTACTCATTGCTATGCAACGAGGCAGGCGGCGTAGTCGACGATCTAATTGTTTATCGAGTTAGCAAAGACGAAGTGCGGATAGTTCCCAATGCAGCAAATGCACCAGCGGTAGTTGCAGCACTACGCACGCAGGCACCCAATGATGTTGAAATAATCGACTTGCAAAATCAGCAAGGCATTCTGGCTGTGCAGGGACCCATCAGTGCAAAAGTCATTGAACAACTAGGACTGCCATCAGCCATGGACTACATGGCTTTTGAGATTGCAACTTGGCAGGGCCACGAGCTCACTGTTTGTCGCACAGGCTACACCGGCGAACACGGTTACGAACTAATCGCGCCGAATGAAATTCTGGTTCCACTTTGGCAATCGCTACTAAGTGAGGGTCAACAATTTGGACTCACACCTTGCGGTCTTGGCGCACGCGACACTTTGCGCACTGAGATGGGTTACCCACTGCATGGCCAAGACATATCTCCAGACATCTCGCCAGTGGCTGCAAAACTCGGCTGGGCTATCGGCTGGGGTAAGCCAGAATTTAATGGCCGCATGGCTTTATCGGCGCAGAAAACATCGGGATTGCCGCAGGCTCTATTTGGTCTGCGGGCACTAGATCGAGGTGTCCCGCGCCCACACATGAAAGTTTTAGTAGGAGAGCGCGAGATAGGCGAAACCACCAGCGGCACCTTCTCGCCAACTCTGCAACAAGGTATCGCGATGGCGTTGCTGGATGCCGATACTCAGTTAGGCGATGAAGTTGTGATTGATGTTCGTGGTCGCCAGCTCCGAGCTGAAGTAGTTAAGCCACCATTTCTTGCTGCAAATGTTAGATAATTACTGCGGCGTGAAATAGGTTTCACAATCTTTCACAGTACAGCCATTAAAAAATTTTCTTTCACAAACTTTCACAAACTTTCACAAACCAAAATCAGGTCTCGGTGTGCAGAGGCGACTAATTGAGGGTAAGAACAGTAGTAGAAAGTAAAACGGGTCGATGCGCACACATCGACCCGTTTTTAATTTTTTTATGCTTAGGCAGTTTTTGCTGGCTTCATCACCAAGTCATAAACAAATACCGCAGCCAGTGCGCCGACGATCGGACCAACAATCCAAACGATTGCATTTGTGAAGCTGCCATTGACTAAAGCTGGACCTAACCAACGAGCTGGGTTCATAGCCGCGCCAGTTACTGGACCTGACCACAAAATGTCAGCGGTGATTACCAAACCAATTGGCAGACCGGCTACGGCACCAAAAGTTCCACGGCTATCAACTGCAACACCCATAACCACGATTACCAGAGCGAATGTCGCGATTGCTTCTATCAAGATGCCCTGGGTAGAAGTTACGGTATTGCCAAGTTTCGGAATTCCAGTCTTCCAAAGATCTCCGTACGCATACTTTGCCAGTAGCGCGGCAGCACCGCCACCAAGAACCTGAGCCACAATGTAGGCCAGGCCATCAAGTGGCGCAATGCGCTTAGTTGCAGCCATTGCCACTGTGATTGCCGGATTGAAATGTGCTCCTGAGATGTGGGCAAAAGCACAGACTGCAACCAAGATTGCCAAGCC
This sequence comes from Actinomycetota bacterium, assembly GCA_009923495.1. Lineage (NCBI taxonomy): Bacteria > Bacillati > Actinomycetota > Actinomycetota bacterium. The sequence continues at coordinate 15,564 of RFTJ01000017.1, read as the reverse complement.
GTGGGCAAGTGCAACAGCAACTAGACCAGTATTGGCAACGATTGCTCCAATGCCAAAAAGGCATAGGAAGAACACGCCAAGAAATTCAGCGAGTAGGCGGGAAGGGGCGTCCTTCATGGTAGTTCTCCTTTGTTAGTGACCGCAGGTAACGGTCGGCTATCTATCAAGATATCCAGCAGGAGTGCGAGATTAGTGGTAGCTCTTCGGCGAGTCGGATTAGCTAAAAATCAGTAGGCACAACAATTGGACGGCCCAAATCGTTAATAATCCGCACATTTGCGCCGTAATGGGCTGAAATATTGGCTTCGGTTAAAACCTCAATTGCCGAGCCAGAAACTTGCACCTGACCTTGTGCCATCAGCAGCAACCGATCCGGATAGATACCCGATGTGGTCAAGTCGTGCATGGTTGAAATTACCGCAATCTTCTTTTCTTTGCGTAAGGCATTAATCAATGTGAGCACTTCCTGTTGGAAGCCGATGTCTAGAGCACTGGTTGGTTCATCAAGTAAAACGATAGGTGAGGCCTGTGCTAGGGCTCGGGCAATAGTGACTCTTTGGCGCTCGCCGCCAGAAAGTGAAGCTACTTGCCGAGTAGCAAATTCGCTAAGACCCAGTTCGGTTAAGACATAGTTCGTCATTTCCAAGTCAAAGTCTGATTCGCTGGCCAGCAGTTTTAGGTGCGCAGTTCGGCCAAGCATCACATAGTCAAAAACAGTCATGCCAGGTGGAATAACTGGTGCTTGTGCCACATAGGCAATCCAGCAAGCCCGATCACGATGTGAAAGCGTCGATAAATCAAAGTCATTGACTTGGATAGTGCCGGCACTTGGCAGAATGCCCGCAATCGCCTTTAGTAATGATGACTTTCCTGCACCATTAGGTCCAATCACACACACCCAGTCACCGCTTGAAATCTCAAGTGACACATCTTGCACAATTTGTCGATTGCCAATGCGCACACCAAGATTTTCGATCCGCATTGCGGTTGAGGTTAAAACGGTATTCATACCAGTGACCCTTCCTTGCGAGCCGCCAGAATGTAAAGAAAAAATGGTGCTCCAATCAGCGCAGTTACCACACCAATTGGAATCTCTTCTGGCGACATTGCGGTGCGGGCGATAATGTCAGCTAATACCAAAAAGACGCCTCCGAAAACTATCGACAGCGGCAAGAGCCGACGATAAGAGTTACCAGCAATGAGTCGGATCGTGTGGGGCACGATAATTCCAACAAAGCCAATAAGTCCGGTTACGGCAACGGCAGCAGCGGTTCCCAGGGATGCGGCCAGAATTATCACTGCTCGCGCTCGGGCAACTGGCAGGCCAAGCGTTGTTGCTTCCTCATCACCAACAGCAAACACATCTAGCACTCGGCGATATCGCAGCAAAACTACTGTGCAAACCACGACATAAGGCGCAACTAAAGCCAAGTCCGACCAACCTGCAACTGCAAGGCGTCCCAATATCCAGGCATATACTTCCCGAACTTTGTCTGAGTTTCGCTGCTGTACTAGCGTTTGTGCCGCCGTAAGTAGCGCGGCTACTGCAACCCCGGCTAGCACTAATGATGATGCAGATCGCCCAGCGATGGACGAGCTACCTAGTGCGTAAGTCAGTGAAACTGCGATCAAGGCTCCGATAAATGCGGCAACGGGCAACGACCAGCGGACCGGAGATTCGAAGACCACAATTTCAACTGTGGCGCCAAGTCCAGCGCCGGCCGACACACCTAACAAGTATGGGTCTGCAAGGGGATTACGAAAGGTGCCCTGATACGCCGAACCTGCCGTAGCCAGCATCGAGCCGACCACTAGCGCCAAAACCACGCGAGGTAATCGCAGATCCCAGATGATTGCGGAATCAGTCTCGTCCAAGTTCGAGTGAATGCTTAGACCAGGCAGGTGGCTGAGCAGTTCCAGGGCGGTTTGTTTTGGCGAAATTCCTACGGCCCCGATGCAAACACCCAGAAGTATGGTGACCACCACAGCACCAGCACACGCAAACCACCATTTCGGCGGAATGCGTGTGCTGGTCTGAACTGAGGAAAGTGGCACTATTTAGCGGTTACTGCATCAACGATTTGCTTGAAAAGCTCTACCGTGCGTGGACCCCAGCGGGAAGCCACATCGTCATCAAGTTCGATAACTTTGCCGTTCTTAACCGCATCAAGAGCGGCAAAACCTGGTCGGTCCTTGAGCGATGCTGCGGTAACTGAACAACACTTGGTGTCGGCTAGGAATATGAAATCTGGATTTGCTTTCACAATGTATTCAGCCGACAACTGTGGGTATCCCGAATCGGCTCCAGGAGCTGCATCGGCAATATTCTTTAGCCCAGCCATTTTGTAGAGTGCGCCTAAGAATGTGTCAGAAGTGACTGAATAGTAAGTGTTGTCTAACTCGTGATAGAAGGATAACTTCTTTTCGCTCGAGCTAATTTTTGCCTGCGCATCAGTGATGTCTTGCTTCATCTGATTAACCAGACCCGTTGAATCTCCATCATGCGCTGTTGCAATTCCGATTTCCAGAATCTGGAAGTAAGCATCATCAAGAGTTTTTGCAGCAGGTTCAATCAGCACGGGAACTTTCGCTGCTCGTAAACTTGCAACGATGTTGTTGATGTCATTGCTGACAATCACTAGGTCAGGCTTCTTGGCGAGAATCGCTTCAACATTTGGTGTGTATCCAGAAAGGTCACTCTTTGGCGCATCGTCTGGATAGTTCGATTGATCATCAACTGCAATTACCTGATCGCCAGCGCCAACGGCAAACAATGCCTCGGTAGCAGTGGGCGAAAGCGAAATAATTCGCTGCGGTTCTTTGTCAATCCTGACCTGGCCAGAAAACTTTGTGGACATGGTCACTGGATACTTAACCGTATTTGCTGGGTAATCTGCTTTTTTTGATGTAGTACAGGCAGCCAACAGGCTTACTGAAATCGCTAGCAGGATGAGTTTCTTTTTCATTGCATCTCCTGTGTTAGCGAAGAAAAATCGGCGAATCACAGGATGTGAACCGACGAACTCTTCCTCGAGAGTTGTTAAGGCAATCGATTTAACAGGCGACCTGGCTTGTGGCGAACCACTTCACAGTTGCGGGACAGCGTCGGAATTGCACCGAACTTCGCTGTCAAAGCGAATAGATGAAACAGTAGCACGGCACCACACCCTGGGTGGGGTGGACTGGCAAAGTTCTTATTACGGGCGTGTTTTCGGAGACTCGGTTTGCGCCGGATCGCTCACGATAATGTCTGCAAGGACTTCGTCTATCGCTAGCATCGTGGCAGGACTTAACTTCACGCCACTTGCGCCTACGGCTTCGGAAACCTGCTCAGGACGAGAAGCACCAACAATCGCACACGACACATTGTCATTCTGCAAGACCCAGGCAACTGCAAGCTGTGCCATCGTTAAACCTGCCTGCTCAGCTACTGGCCGTAGTCGCTGCACTGCAGTGAGAGTTTCTTCATTGGTCAGCCAAGACATGAATCGCTCACCAGCTTCTGTAGCTGCCCGCGAACCAGCAGGGAACTGATGTCCTGGCAAATACTTACCCGTTAGCACACCCTGTGCCATTGGCGACCAGACCACTTGGCCAAGTCCATGCTTACGCGAGATTGGCACAACTTGGCCCTCAATTACCCGATAGATGGCTGAGTACTGAGGCTGATTTGAAATAATCCGATCAAAGCCCATCTCTTTAGCCATCTTTACTGCCTTGTTAATTTGCTTGGCCTTCCATTCGCTAACGCCAACGTAAAGCACTTTGCCCTGTCGCACTAAGTCATCAAAAGCGCGCAAAGTTTCTTCAAGTGGAGTTTCATAGTCAAAGCGATGCGCCTGATACAAGTCAATGTAGTCCGTACCAAGTCGCTTTAGCGAGGCATTGCAAGATTCCATAATGTGCTTACGCGACAGGCCAGAGTCATTGGGCCCACCTGGGCCTGTTGGCCAATAGACCTTGGTGAAAATCTCGAGAGATTCTCGGCGCAGTCCAGCAAGGCCACGGCCTAAAACAGACTCGGCTGCCGTATTGGCATAAACATCAGCAGTATCAAAAGTTGTGATGCCGGCATCTAGTGCTGCCTTAATGCAGGCCTGCGCGGTTGCTTCTTCGACTTGCGAGCCATGGGTAATCCAATTGCCATAAGCAATCTCTGAGATTTTTAAACCACTGTTACCTAAATACCGAAATTCCATACCGACACATTATTGGTAACTGTCTGGTTTGGCATGTGGAACCGAGTAACTCTTAAGTGAATTTTTACTTGGTTTTAGGCTCCACTGGTCGGCCACCAATTTTCACCATTGCTGGCGGGATCCGGAATCTGCGAATCTGTAGGGCACGCAAGATGGCATAAAGTGTGATGCCTTTACGGTCAGCTTTGACAGGGAATTCTTTTCTCATGACAGAGTTAACCCGAATACCAAGGAAAACACAGTCAACCAAAAGCATAATTATCAAGATTTGTAATCCATACATGGAGACATAGCGGGAGGCATCGCTTCGAATCATTCCGCTTAACATGATGATAAAAGCAACTGGTACAAAAAACTCACCTACGGTGAACCGTGTGTCAACGTAGTTGCGAACTGCTTTGCGAACTGGCCCGCGATCTTTGGCCGGAAAGTAGCGCTCGTCACCGCGCATCAGACCGTTACGCGCTGCAAAGCGAAGTTCATTTTGGCGCAAGCGCTCAGCCTTACGGGCCTCTTTTGAGTCTGGAACTGCCAGCCCTTGTTTGCGCGCGGCTTCAGCCTCTTTACGTTTTGGCGTTGGTCTGCCTTTACCTTGTGGCGATTCGTCAGTCATAAGTCCTAATGCTACCGTTCACGCATGCGCGTTTTAGTCAGCCCAGATAGTTTTACTGGCACCCTTTCGGCGCTTGAAGCAAGCAGTGCAATTCGAGATGGCTGGTTGCAAACCAACCCGAATGATGAAGTTGTCATCCTGCCAGTTTCTGATGGCGGGCCTGGGTTTTTAGATGTGGTCTGCAATGCCTTTGGGGCCAGTCGAATTCCAGTTGTGGTCAAGGACCCAATAGGCCGTCAAATTCCAAGTGAGTTTGCACTGGCTGGCACTAGTGCGTGGATTGAATCTGCCCTTGCCTGTGGTGTGCAGGTATTGAATCCCAGCGAACTAGACCCAGCCATTACCTCAAGTTTCGGTGTCGGCCAGTTGCTAGCTGCAGCTATTGAAGCTGGAGCAACGCAAGTCACAATCGGCGTTGGCGGCACCGCGACCAATGATGCCGGCGCTGGCATCTGGGCAGCACTAGGTGCAACCAGTGCTGGTGGCGAACTAACCCAGGGTGGTTTAAGCCTGCGCGAAGTAACGGAAGTAAATCTAACGGCCGCTCTTGAAAAAGTTGCTGGCGTAAAAATTATTTTGGCAACTGATGTAGACAACCCCTTACTCGGCGCTCGCGGTGCAACTGCTACTTATGGCCCACAAAAAGGTGCCAAGAATGATTTAGTGTTGCGCCTTGAAGTTTCGCTCCGAGACTTCACAAAGCGAGTTGGCAAGCGGACAGACGGCAAGGATGCTGCAGTTGCGCTAGGCGCTGGAAGTGGCGGCGGAATCGGTTATGCCCTGCTGCAACTTGGCGCTGTTCGTGAGTCAGGAATTGGCTACGTTTTGGATTCAGTTAATTTCGCCGAGCAGGTTAGGCAAAGCGACCTGATAATCACCGGAGAAGGTTGCCTTGATGACCAAAGCCTGCACGGCAAAGTCGTGGCCGGCATCGCTCGACTAGTCGCCGATCACGGTAAGCCCTGCATTGTGTTGGCCGGGGAAGTTAGGTTGGGCAAACGCGAATGCGCGAGTGCTGGCATAGATTCTGCCTATTCGATGAAGGATTTATTTGGGGCGCAGGCAGCCAGAGCTGATGCAGCGAACAGCCTAAGAGAACTCGGCGCTCGAGTTGCTAAAACCTGGGGCCGAGCCTAATTTGGCAAATTGTGGCAGTTAGCGCAATGTGTCGTACGCTAGGAATGTATCGCGAGATTGCAGCGTTGTATCAATAGCAACCAACCTTGCGACCCGAAGGAGAAACATGACCGCCGAAGTAAACACTGAAGCACAGGCAACAACTGTGAACACTGACCAGTTGATTAACCTCACCGAGGTAGCTGCCAACAAGATTAAGTCTTATCTAGAACAGTCCGGTCCAGAGGCAGCAGACAAAGCGCTTCGCGTGACCATCCGTCCAGGTGGTTGCGCCGGACTTTTGCAGGAAATTGGCTTCGACGATCGCAACGCCGAAACTGATTATTTCCAAGAGGTACACGGAGTCGCAATTGTTGTGGACCCATTGAGCTTGGAATATGTAAATGGTCTAACCATTGACTATGTTGACACCATTGCCGAGCAGGGCTTCTTGCTCGAAAATCCAAACAAGCAAAGTTCTTGTGCTTGCGGAAATTCATTCTGCTAAAACTTTCTTAAAAGAGCCCACGGTCGTATTGACTGTGGGCTCTTTTCGTTAGGCTCTACTTCATGCAGATTGCCATCACTGGTTCAGTTGCCACTGACCATCTAATGTCATTTCCCGGACTCTTTAACGATTCATTGATGGCAGATCAGTTACACAATGTCTCACTTTCATTCCTGGTTGACGATTTACAGATTCGCCGAGGGGGAGTAGCGGCCAACATTTGTTTCGGTATGGGCGTGCTTGGAGGACACCCACTGCTTGTCGCTTCCGTAGGCCACGATTTTGATGACTATCGCACCTGGCTAGTGCATCACGGCGTTAATTGTGAGCATGTACATGTCTCGCTGATTGCCCACACGGCACGGTTTATGTGTACAACAGACCAAGAGCAGAATCAGATTGCTTCGTTTTATCCCGGGGCCATGAGCGAATCTACTGCACTCGATGTTAGCCAAGTGCATCAAAAAGTTGGCGGCCTCAAGTATGTACTGATCGGGGCTGATGATCCGGCCGCTATGCTGCAGCACACTCAGGCGTGCAAAGATTTGGGAGTTTCTTTCATCGCCGACCCGTCACAACAACTGCCTCGACTAGATGGCGAACAAACTCGCGCAGTGGTCGATGGCGCGGCCCTGCTGTTCAATAACGAATATGAAGCAAGTTTGATTGAGCAGCGCACAGGATGGTCGGCCGAACAAGTACTGGAACGCGTTGGGGTTCGGGTAACTACTCTGGGTAAAAATGGTGCTCGCATCCAAAATAAGAATGGCCTAGATATACATGTACCCGTTGCTAAAGAAGAAGTAATCAAGGACCCAACTGGAGTTGGCGATGCTTTTAGAGCCGGCTTCTTAATGGGCTTGCACTGGGAGAAGTCGCTTGAGCGCTGCGCTCAGATCGGCTCACTATTGGCGACTTATGTGATCGAAACTGTTGGCACCCAAGAGTTCGTGCTATCCAAATCCGAGTTCTTATCTCGCTTGGCAACCGCCTACGGCGATGAGGCAGTTGCTGACATCGAAAAGTTAATCTCCTGTCCTCAGCCATAGCAAACTCGTAACCTTTAGTTATGGCCGGCGAACTTGAGATTGATTTTCCAGATCCACGTTTGGCGCCGTCCAACCTAGACCTACTAGCTGTAAGTGCAGTAGACCTTGCTGGCAACGAGGTGTTTTCCACCGATCCAGATTCACCGGTAGCCCTTACCAAATTTGGTATCAGTTATGCGCCAGCGGTATTGCTAGCGGCATATGAGCGTGGACTATTTCCGATGCCGCTGCCAATCGGTAAATTCGAGACCGGAATCGGCTGGTGGTCGCCAGCAACTCGGGCGATTTTTTACCCAGACCAGATTCGAGTGACGCGTTCACTTGAAAAATCGCTGAAAAAGTTCAAGGTAACCGTTGACCACGCGTTTGAAAAGGTGGTGGTCCATTGTGGCAACCCGGAGCGAGAGCAAGGCTGGATCGATTCTGACGTTATTGCTGGATTTACCAACCTGCACCGGCTCGGTCACGCCCATAGTGTCGAAGTCTGGAATTCCCGTGACCAACTAGTCGGTGGTTTGTATGGGGTTGAGATAGGCGGCGTCTTTGCGGGTGAGTCGATGTTTCACCTGGAGCGAGATGCGTCAAAGGTAGCACTCGTACATTTGGCAGAAATTTTGACTGATGACCAGCAACGAATCATTGACACCCAATGGATGACCAGTCACTTAGCTTCTCTGGGCGCAGTTGAACTTAGTCGGGCAGATTATTGCGACTTGGTTGTGGCATTGCTCACAACACCATCGGCGTTTAACAGACAGTTCGCATAATTGGTCGCACTAAGGGGAATGCGCGCCAAGCACGAACTAGGGCAGCGCACGCCCAAACCAGAGTTGATAACCCAATTGCGGTAAGGTTAAGGCAGTGCAATTGGTATTAATTAGTGCCAGTTACCGCCCAAAACTAAGGATGAGCGTTAGGTGAATATCAAGCCTCGACGTCGGCTGCAAGCCGTACTAGCTGTAGCTCTTGGCACCCTAGTGCTAAGTGGCTGTTCGACAAACAACGTTTATGAGCGACTCGGAATGCCCGACCCAGCAACTAAAGAGGGCCCCCGAATTTTGTCATTATGGCAAGGGTCTTGGATTGCCGCACTGATTGTTGGTGTGTTGGTTTGGGGTCTGCTGATTTGGGCAATTGTGGTTTATCGGCGCAGGGACGACAGTGTGCCAAAGCAGACCAAGTACAACATGCCCATTGAAATCGGCTACACGATAGCACCGCTAATTATGATTTTGGGCCTGTTCTATTTCACTGCCCGCGATCAAACCGAACTAATCAAAGTCGATAATGGCTCAACACATACGGTCAATGTCCAAGCTTGGCGTTGGTCCTGGGGCTTTAACTATGTGAACGAGGGCGTGTATGACGTTGGCACGCCGAAAGTTGTACCTGAACTATGGTTACCAGTGAATGAGAAAGTTAAATTCACGCTTAACTCTCCGGATGTTATCCATTCGTTCTGGGTTCCAGCCTTCTTGATGAAGATGGATGTGGTGCCTGGTCGAAACAACGAGTTTGAAGTGACCCCAGATCGCATTGGCGTTTTTGCGGGCAAGTGCACCGAACTTTGTGGTGTGGACCATTCGCGTATGTTATTCAATGTGCATGTTGTATCTCGTAAGGATTACGACGCCCACTTAGCCGAACTCAAGAGCAAAGGCCAGACTGGCGAGCTCAAGAATCCAAACGCTCGAATTGCAGGAGCTGAATAATGGCAATCATCGACAAGCCGATCCTAGAAACCACAAGCACGCAGCCAATCGGCGCACCGCGTCGCAAGACATCCAAAGGTCGCTTGGTCGTTAGTTGGATTACCTCAACAGATCACAAGGTGATTGGCAACCTGTACTTAATTACCTCGTTTGCATTCTTTTTGATTGCTGGTCTGATGGCATTGATTATGCGCGCTGAACTAGCTCGCCCAGGCCTACAGTTCATTAGTAACGAGCAGTACAACCAGCTCTTCACAATGCATGGCACCTTGATGTTGTTCTTGTTTGCAACATCACTATTTGCCGGCTTTGCTAATGCAATCATGCCGCTGCAGATCGGCTCACCTGATGTGGCTTTCCCGCGACTAAACATGATTAGTTACTGGCTCTACCTATTCGGTGGTCTGACCGTGATGCTTGGCTTCCTAACTCCAGGTGGCGCGGCTGCCTTTGGTTGGTTTGCCTACTCGCCGCTTTCGAATGTGGTTAATTCACCAAATGTTGGTTCAGACCTTTGGATCATGGGTTTGACCATGAGCGGTATGGCATCCATTTTGGGTTCAGTAAATTTCATCACGACAATTTTCACCATGCGCGCACCTGGAATGACGATGTTTCGCATGCCAATCTTCACCTGGAATGTTCTGCTAACTAGTGTTCTAGTTTTGATGGCTTTCCCAGTCCTAGCGGCAGCTATGTTGATGCTTGAAGCCGATCGAAAGTTTGGTGCACAAGTTTTTGACGCAGCCAATGGTGGCGCCATCTTGTGGCAGCACTTGTTCTGGTTCTTTGGTCATCCTGAGGTCTACATTTTGGCACTGCCATTTTTCGGTATCGCCACCGAAATCTTGCCAGTCTTTAGCCGTAAGCCAATCTTTGGTTACAAGGGTTTGGTATTTGCCACCATCGCAATTGCTGGACTGTCGGTAGCAGTTTGGGCGCACCACATGTACGTAACGGGCGCAGTGAATCTGCCATTTTTCAGTTTCATGACGATGCTAATTGCCGTGCCAACTGGCGTGAAGTTCTTCAACTGGATCGGCACTATGTGGGGTGGATCGGTCACATTTGAAACTCCCATGCTTTGGACCATCGGCTTCTTAGCAACCTTCCTGTTCGGCGGCCTGACGGGCATCATATTGGCAGCTCCACCACTGGATTTCCATGTCAGTGATACATACTTCGTCGTAGCCCACTTCCACTATGTTGTCTTTGGCACCGTGGTGTTTGCGATGTTTGCCGGATTTTATTTCTGGTGGCCAAAGCTCACTGGCAAAATGCTCGATGAGCGCTTAGGCAAACTCCACTTCTGGACATTATTCATTGGCTTTCACCTAACCTTCCTGGTTCAGCACTGGTTAGGTGTGGTTGGTATGCCCCGTCGCTACGCCGACTATTTGGCCAGCGATGGCTTCACCACTTTGAACATGGTCTCAACTGTTGGCGCTTTCGTGCTGGGCGCATCAACTTTCCCCTTCTTATGGAACATCATCAAAACTGCCAAGTACGCACCAAAAGTCACCGAGGACGATCCCTGGGGCTGGGGCTGTTCGCTTGAGTGGGCGACATCCTGTCCACCGCCGCGACACAACTTCATCACCATTCCGCGCATTCGCAGTGAACGCCCAGCTTTCGACCTACATCATCCTGAGATTTCAGGTTTAGATGTGGCAACGCGCAAGCAAATAGTGGATGGCCTAACGAGCAATGGAACAGGACACTAATCATGATCGTAGGTGGACGCCTTTTCGGAGCCGGCGCAATTTTCTATTCGCTAATCGCCGTAATTTACTGGTTTATGACAGGTGAAGTAATCGGCACAACAGCCATTGCACTTACCGCTGGCCTGGCATTTCTAATCGCTTTCTACAGTCTGTTCACTGGTCGGCGAGTTGGGGTTTTGCCTGAAGACGTCCCAACCGCAAACATAGAAGATGCCGATACCAATTACGGCTTCTTTTCACCACATTCATGGTGGCCATTTGTTATCGGGCTATCAACTTTCATCTTTGTGCTTGGTTTTGTCTTTGCGCAGTGGTTGATGGTGCTCGGTGTAGCAACCATTCTGTTTGGCGTTTTCGGGCTCGTATTTGAGTACTATCGCGGCAATTTCGCCGACTAATCTGCCTCATGTCTAAATCGCTACGCCTTGGTGTGGCAAGCGCTGTTGGGGAGATTGCCGGTGTTGCATCCAAAGCCTTAGGTCGAGGTCGGGGCGAATCTATTCGAGGTCAAGCGCTTCTGGCCATCGATCCACAGGCGATCAAAAAACTGGCAAGCGGTCGTGACATTGTTTTGGTCAGTGGCACAAACGGCAAGACCACTACCACTGCAAATTTGGCCAGAGTGCTGGCTGATGGCACCGACGAAGATGTAAGCACCTCAGTTTATGGGGCAAACATGCGCTCGGGAATTGCTGCAGCTTTGGCAGCAAAGCCGCGCAATCGGTATGTAGTTCTTGAAGTTGATGAACTTTATCTGCCCCAAATGTACGATCTGATGCAGCCGAAAGTGATTGTGCTGTTGAATCTCTCTCGCGACCAACTTCATCGAACTGGTGAAGTGCGCAAAGTCGCACAGTTATGGCACGACCATTTCACCCGCGATGATGTCACACTAGTTATTGACCGCGATGATCCATTTTTGGAATATGCGGTGGCAAATGCTGGCCATGTTTTGCGAGTTACCTTTGGTGGTCGTAGACATCCCGACGCCGCCACCTGTCCGAATTGCAGTGAACTTTTGGACTGGACTGCAGGTGATTACCAGTGTTCGTGTGGACTAGGCAGCAAGTTAGCAACAGTTCGAGGTGAGCGCAGTTTAAGTGGTCCAGCTCGCAATGCAGTACTAGTTATTGAAGCCGCTCGGTTGATGGGGGCAGTTGTGCCCGTGGAGACTGCTGCGAAATTAACTGCCAACCCGCCCGACCGAGTTGCCGACAACATAGTGGCTGGGCGATTAGTTCACACTCGTCTTGCTAAAAATCCCGAGAGTTGGCGTACCTCACTTGCTCAAGTCAGCGCCCCAAATGTGATCTTGGCGGTAAATGCCAGAGGCATTGATGGCAAGGACACTTCGTGGCTGTGGGATGTGGATTACCGCTGTTTGCAGGGAAAGCAAGTGATCTGTGTTAGTGAGCGCCGACGCGATGTGGCCTATCGAATCAGTGTGCAGGGCATTGTGCCGCAGGTTGTTTCTTCCTTTGAGCAGGCAGTTGCACTTTTTGACGACCAACCAATTGATGCGGTTGCCAGCTACACCGCATTTCAAGATTTGGCCGCGCAGCAAATGGGTTTGAATGTCAGGACAGGTGGTCGCACATGACCATCTCAATAGTCCGGTTGTATCACGACCTCATGGGCACTTATGGCGATCAGGGCAATGCAGAGGTGTTGATACATCGTGCTAAAGCCCGTGGCCTGGATTGCGAACTCGTGGAAGTTACGCCACACATGCCCGTACCCACATCAGGCGACATCTATTTGATTGGCGGGGGCGAAGACGGACCACAAACAGCAAGCCTTCGTATGCTGCAAAAAGATGGTGGACTCTCAGTGGCAATCGACCGAGGCGCTAGTTTGTTTGCCGTGTGTGCTGGCTTTCAGATAATTGGTCGCCAGTTGCCCAACCCAGATGGTGGAATGATTGAGGGCCTTGGCCTGCTAGATGCCATCACAATTGTGGATGAATCGCCACGCAGTGTAGGGGAGTTGGTGATTGAACCAAGTCAGCCAGAATTGCCGGTCTTCACTGGCTTTGAAAACCATCAAGGACTTACCGAACTCGGACCAGAAGTTCGACCACTGGGCAAAGTCTCATCTGGAATCGGCAACGGCTTTGACGGCCTTGAAGGCGCTTGGCAAGGAAATATCATTGCCACCTACATGCACGGCCCAGCGCTGGCGCGTAATCCAGAGTTAGCCGATATTGTGCTTAAAGGTGTAGTCGGCGAACTAACGCCTTACGATGACGATTTTGCCAATGAGCTAGCTCGCGAGCGTCGGGCAACGCTGGCAACAAAGTAACTTAGCTGCTAACGGTAAGCCAAGCTTTGTTTACTGGGTTATTAATTGGGCTTGATGACCGATAACACTTTGTCAGCGATTGCCTGATGTCCCAAATCATTTGGATGCACTTTGTCCGAAGCTAACATCTCAGGGGTTAACACTGAAGGAAAGAGCAACGGAATTCTGGTGGATGAGATGGCGTTTGCGGCTTCTGTAATGAAATCATTCATGCCAGCCATCGCGGTTCCCTTGGCTGGATTGCCACTTGGATATGATGGGCCGACGGTGAAGATAGTCGCCTGTGGAAACTCAGATTTTAGATCGGTAAACGTCTTGTTGATTAATTGCCCAGCAGCCCATCGATTTTTCGAGTAAATCTCTAGATCATTTTGGCCACCAGCAACAAATACATAGTCCGGCTTAACCAACTTTAAGTCGGGAATTAGCGCGTCATAATTTGGACAAGTTGGCTGACCACAAAAATTCTTACCAGATCTTAGATAGCCAGCACCGCCGATGCCGAAGTTGATTTCGTTCACATTAAATTCGTTGGCCACTAGAGTGCTCCAGCGCTTTGAGGGAGTCGATGCTCCAGCTCCGAATGTGTAACTATCACCGATGAACAGGGCCCATTTTCGTGAAGATTGGAGATTTTTCGGTAGTGAATTTTGCACAACCAGTGCAAGTTGAGTCTGGCCCACAAAATTAAGTCGAGCGGGATTAGGCTTTGCGAATTTAGCTAGAAATTTATTACTTTTTAGAGAGTTGATGTAGTAGGCATCAACTTTCTTAGCTGCTCGAACAATTGTGGCATTGACTTTCTTGGTTAAGGTTGTCGGACTCGTGGAAACAGACCATGCGCCAACGACAACCAATTTGGCCTGCGGCAACAGTCGGCGATAATTTTCTAGCTCTTGCTGAATCGGGTAGGCATTTTCGAATTTCAGACCAGATCGTAAGTTCTCATAATTAGCGCCAGCTGAAATAACCACGATGTCAGGATCAAGTTTTGCAACGCTGTCGGCATATTGCCCAATGGAGGTCACAGTTGGATATTGGAAAAATGAACCCGAAAAGCAGCGCCCACTTACGTCATTCCAGTTGTTCCAGTTCGCTACTTGAGTTGTCCAGATTCGAAAGGGCGACAAAGAGCTATTGGTGCAGGCACTATCGGCTCCAACGAAAACAACACGCTTGTTCGTAGTAGCGCCAGCCTGGGCATCAGCCCAGGTCAAACTCGAAATTGACAGGGTAAAAACTAGAAAGACTCTGGCTACAAAGTTTTTCAAAAACATGTCTTACCCAATTCCATTGCGGTTTTAAGTCTAAGTCTAGCCGTTGCGCTAACCCAACTAATTCGGCTAATTAGAGCGCAACCTAACCAACCACAAACTTGGCTTTCACCAAGTCGCGACCACGGGATGAACGGCCCACAAGTAACTCGAACTCGCCCGGCTCAACCACGCGCTCGGCATTGGCGTTAACCAAAGTGCAGTCGGCAACTGGTAGTTCCAGATCAACCACAACTGACTCGCCAGCCGGAACTGAAACCTGCTTGTAGGTTTTAAGTTCTTTATCCGCCCAGGTAACACTGGTGACAAGGTCGGACACATAAACCTGCACAGTCTCAAGCGATGGGCGAGAGCCAGTGTTGGTCAGGGTGATTTGGGCACGCAAGGTGTCGGTAGTGCTAACTGAAGGATTGGTAATCACCAGGTTGCTGTATTCAACGGTGGTGTAGGACAGGCCTTCACCGAATGCGAATAGCGGGTCTTGCGTGAGGTCGGCGTAACGGTGGCCGTGTTGACCGCGGATCTGGTTGTAGAACGTTGGCTGTTGGCCAGCATGCCGGGCAAACGAGATTGGCAACCGGCCCGATGGTTCAACATCGCCGAAGATGATTTCCGCCAGTGCTAAACCGCCACGCATACCTGGGTTGAAGCAGTTGATGATTGCTGCCGCGTTCATCGCAGATTCGGGCAGAATCTGTGGCTTTGAACTAATTAGAACCACGATCATCGGTGTGCCAGTTGCGGCTAAGGCATCTAGCAAAGCGTTCTGCGCGCCGAACAAATCTAGGGTGGCGGTGGAGCGGCCTTCACCGATTAGGGCGATGGTGTCGCCAACAGCAACTACAACATAGTCGGCCTCGCGCGCTGCTGCCACAGCGTCATCCAACATGGCTTGGTTAACTGGCGCTGGCGTAGCGATTGGTGGACGTGGCTGGCCGTCTTCGAAGGTTTCGCCTTCTGGGTCGGGGCTTAGTTCGGCGATGTCGGCGCCTTGATGATAGGTGATTTCCCAATCGCTCGGGGCTACTAGGCCAAGACCATCAAATACGGTTTGGGTGAGTTCGCGTG
>RFTJ01000016.1 GCA_009923495.1 Actinomycetota bacterium | reverse complement strand
TTGGCATCACTTAACTTGATGAAGTTCCTGAAAGATGATGACACTTTCGACGCCGAGACTTTTGCTAAGGCTGTTGAATACATCATCACCGCGATGGACATCAGTATCTGTTTTGCGGATTTCCCAACCGATCCAATTGGCGAGACAACTCGGGCTTACCGTCAGCTGGGCATTGGTTACGCAAACCTTGGAGCATTATTGATGGCAACTGGCTTGCCTTACGACAGTGAAGAGGGTCGCGCATTGGCTGCCAGCATCACTTCGTTGATGACGGGAACTGCCTACAAACGCTCAGCCGAGTTAGCTGGTGTGGTTGGCGCTTATGACGGCTACGCCCGTAATGCTGATGCACACAAGCGCGTAATGCGTAAGCACCAAGCCGCTTCCGAGGCCTTGAAGTCGGCAACGAGCCTTGACGGTGATGTCCTCAAGTTAGCTACCGCTGCTTGGCAAGAGGGAAACAAGATTGGCGAAAAGAATGGCTGGCGCAATGCACAGGCATCCGTTCTAGCGCCAACCGGAACCATCGGATTCATGATGGACTGCGATACCACTGGTATCGAACCAGACTTCTCACTCGTGAAATTCAAGAAACTAGTTGGCGGCGGTTCCATGCAGATCGTGAACCAGACCATTCCGCGGGCACTTGGACGCTTGGGTTACACCGAAGAAACCATCGAAGCAATCATCGATTACATCTCAAACAACGGTCACGTTGTTGACGCTCCAGGACTTAAGCCAGAGCACTATGCAATCTTTGACACAGCGATGGGCGAGCGTGCCATCACTCCAATGGGTCACGTGCGCATGATGGCAGCAGCTCAGCCATTCCTTTCAGGCGCGATCAGCAAGACCGTTAACATGCCGGAATCGGCCACGGTTGAAGAAGTAGCTGAGATCTACTTTGAAGCCTGGAAGATGGGCATCAAAGCGCTTGCTATCTATCGCGACAACTGCAAAGTCGGTCAGCCACTTTCAGATGCAAAGGCAAAGAAGACTGACGTTCCAGTTAGCGATGCAACCGCCTTGTCACATCCAGTTCGCAAGCGCTTGCCAAAGACCCGCAGCAGTCGCACCACATCGTTCAGCGTTGGTGGCGCAGAAGGCTACTTAACTGCTGGGGCCTACGATGATGGCGCACTTGGTGAAGTGTTCCTAAAACTTGGCAAGCAGGGTTCAACCCTGGCCGGCGTGATGGACGCATTCTCAGTGGCTATCTCGATTGCTCTGCAGTATGGCGTGCCACTGGAGGCATTTGTTTCGAAGTTCGTGAACATGCGCTTCGAGCCAGCAGGCATGACAGACGATAAAGATATCCGAATGGCTCAGTCCATGATGGATTACATATTCCGTCGCTTAGCCCTCGATTACTTGCCACTAGAGACTCGTGAAGCACTGGGTATCTTTACCGCCGAGGAGCGAGCAGCCTCTGTTGCCGGCTATGACGCACCAGCTGTGTCACCAGCTGCGATTGAAGCCGTCGTTGAGACACTGGCTCAGAGTGCGCCAGTTTCAGCAGCTCCAGCGGCTCCAGCGGCGCTTCCTGTAGTCAACACCGGCACTGCACACTCAAGCAGCGAGTTGCTTGAGCAGATAACTGGAAAGACCAATGACGCACCGCTTTGCATGACTTGTGGCATCAAGATGCGCCCAGCAGGTTCTTGCTATGTGTGTGAAGGCTGCGGTTCAACCAGCGGTTGCTCGTAACGGCTAGAAATGTAATTAGGCCCCACTCATGCGAGTGGGGCCTAATTTTGTAGTTCTACAAAACTCTAAATCCATATTTTGCCTGATAACCGGCGAAAGTGAACACCCATTCATAAGTGCCTGGAACCAGTGGTAGACCCATGAACGGGAAGAGCATAGGGGCATTGAAAGTGTCAGCGATGTCGCCACTTTCCGGACGTTCCATGTGCAGGTCCCCAGCAAGCTCTACGGGCTGATCACTGCCCATTGGCACATATTTGTGCCCATCTTGATCAACCAAGGCCAAGGACCATGGAATCTGCTGATTGGTCATTGAGTGCGGAATGTCCACACGCACTACAACCGTGAAGTTACTCGGCCCCGCGCCGATTTGAGTCCATCCACCACCGAGCAGGTTAAGTTTTCCATCGGAAACCGAAGCAGCGTCCGCAGTGATTATTAGGACACGCGGTTCGATAGCAATCATGACTCAAGTATGGCTGCATTAAACAGAAAGTGTCACAAAATCAGTTAGATTTGAACCAGAAGTGAGGTTTCAAAATGAGTGTTCCACCTATCGATCCGGTAAATCCTGGTAGCGGGCAGAATCAACCGCCTTATCCAGGTTCATCATATCCGTATCGCACGACCCAGTTAAACATCCTGGCAGTCATTGGATTTGCCTTGGCAGTAACAGGCACGGGCTGCGGATTAGTCAGCCTAATAATCAGCATCCTGGGGTACAACCAAATTAATCGTGAGCCAAACAAGTACCACGGGAAGGGTTTCGCCTTGGCCGGAATACTCATCAGTATCGCAACATTCCTGCTACTTATGTTGCTCGGCTTCCTAGGGGTGCTTGGTGCAATCTGGAGTGAGTCTTCCTCAAGTAGTTCGTTCTAACTCTATGACCCCTGAGTTTGTTGCCAGTGCGAAGCACAGAAGGTTTTGGTCGCTAAAAACTCGATTTGGTGTAGTGGCGGGGCTGATTTTATCGATGGGGCTGCTTTGGAATTCAAATCGCTTGGTAACTGGACCTGTGCTGTGTCCGTTTCGCCTAGTAACTGGTCACCCGTGTCCATTTTGTGGCAGCACCAGAGCGCTGGGAGCAATGTGTGCAGGGGATGTGCAACAGGCTTGGTCACTAAACCCATTGGCAGTGCTGGTTTGGCTCCTAGCAGTAACTTTTTGGCTGCGTCCATCATGGGCACAAACAATGTCAGTCAAGGTGATGCATCTGCAGTTGCGAGTGGGCGCTCTTCCTAGCTACACATTTATCGGAATTCTTTTTCTTGCTGTTTGGTATTGGAATGTAGCAACGCGCTGGTAATTACGCGAGAGAATATGGCCATGAACCGGATCGTGATTTTGCGCCACGCAAAAGCGGAAAAATTGGCACAAACAGACCATGCTCGTGGGCTCAGTTCACGTGGCCATAAGCAGACCCACGAATTCAAGAAATGGCTAGCTGACAAAACTTTTCAAATTGACTTTGCCATCGTGAGTACCGCAAAGCGCACCCAAGAAACTTGGCAAGATCTGCACCTGGACTGCCCTGTGATTCACGCCAGCGATGCGTACAACGCCAGCGCCGAGCAGTGGGTTCATCTCATCTCGCACACTGATGTGCTCGGCCAGACGTTACTAATTGTTGGCCATAACCCTGGTTTGAGTGACTTGGCCTATGCCTTGGGAGCTGCCGGTGAGTTAAGCACTTGTGGGGCAGTGGTTATCGAAGTTGATGTCAGTTGGGCTAATTTTGGCTTAGTCAGCGGGGAAGTTGTCCAAAGTTTTACTCCAACGCAACAAGCTAGCTAGCGAAAATTGGATTCAGTTTCAAGTGATAGCGGTGCAGAAGCAGATAGATTCTAGTTATGGGAAAAACCAGCAGTTGGCTTGATATGGAGTGATTGAATTTCCGCTTAGATTCGCCCAACCAGATTATCTAGAGCATTTTGTGCATTATGGAAACTTTGCTGGACAAGCCCCATTGCAACACACAGCCGATTACGTCGTTGTTGATGTTGAAACATCCGGATTAGATCCCAAGGCTGGAGCGCGGGTTATTGAAATCGCAGCGATTCGGACACCGGGCAATGGAACCGTCACCGATTCATTTCACACGCTAATCAATCCGCAGTCTTCTGATGTCGGACTCACAGCGCTGCACGGCATTACCGCGAGCATGGTTTCCGATGCTCCGACATTTGCTGAGGTGTCGGAAAAACTTAAGCAAATGTTCGCCGGCTGTATTTTTGTGGCTCATCATGCGTTGTTTGATGAACGATTTGTGGCCAGCGAATTTGCCAGGGCGGGTACAGAACTTCCGGTGATGCCGGGTACCTGCACCTACTGGATGTCACGAGCGGTAACTAGCGGAACCGAAAATCACAAACTCGGCACATTGACCACTCATTACGGACTCAACTCGGGCTTAGCCCACAGTGCACTTAGTGATGCCATGGTGGTTGTCCAAATGTTGCCCCACTTGCTAGCAAAGATGGATCACCCTGGGCATTATGTGCCACTAAGTCCAGAAATTTCTGCTGAAATTATTGTGCCAACAAAGTATCGCTAATTAGTCAATAGTTACTAAGCCATTTGGCGTCTGGAAAGTAACTGATACCACACCTGGCTCTTCATCTGGCGAATCGGCAAAAGATAAATACACGCCATCAAGTGCGTCGTAAAGTGCTCCGCCAAGCCATTCTTCGAGCTTTTGCCGAGAACCAGAAACGGTGATATTCGTGATACGCACCGGCGTCTGAAAACCAACCGACGGATGTTGGCGGGCGTCGTCCCATGTAATGAAATATGGAAGTTGTGGATCTTCAAGCAGATCTAAAACGCCAATCTGCTTCCAAGTCAGTTCTTGGCCGTCAGGACGAATTCGGTGTCCATCAACAGCACCACGACCAAGTCGCGCTTCGATTGGTGTTAAGTCTTCAACCGCAACCACCCAGCCGAGCCAACCGCCACCGTCTTCAGCCCGTTCCCGAACTGCGCGACCGAAAGGGGCAGCCTCGGAAGCCGGATGCTCTAGTGCACTGACTACTTCAATGTAAGTGCCACCTGAGAGCGGCAAAATAAAGTTGCGCGTGCCAAAGCGAGGGTGTTTACCACCATCAATAAATGCTGCACCTAAATCGGCGCCGAGTCGCTGAATCGTATCGGCTAGTTCGCTAGCACGAACTGCGTAAGACACATGGTCAAGTTGCATAACAAAACTTTCGCACATCTTGACCAGATAGTGATATTCGGGGTCGGTTTTTTGCCTCAGACCAAAATGGGCGTGTCTATCCCCAAATATCTGCTCAGTAAGGCGTAACTTCTTCTTAGCACTTAGAGTGTTGGCGGAGGGGAAGCCGTCAGGGCTCTAAGTGCCTTTTTATTCCATGCACAGGCTTTGATTCTCCCCAGAATGAAGCCGGCGCTTTTGGGGGTAGCGGCCGCACCTGCAAATTATGAACATGATTGTTCATTCACCTCGTCAACTAATTTCAGCCTTGCCTCATTTACTTGGCTTCCACCCCGATGAAAGTATGGTCATTGTTGCCCTAAACGACGATCAGGTCTTGAGCATTGCTCGACTCGATTGGTCAATAGATCCAATTCCAATTCCAGAAGCTATTCTCGGTCAACTCAGGACAGAATCTAAGCCAGCAGTAGTTATCTTGGCTTACACGGAATCAGAACTGACTCTGGAATCGTTACTTGATCTGATACCTCAGGCCAGCGAATTCTCCCTACTCGATGCTTTGCAAATCGCAGATAGACACTGGCGCTCTCTGATGTGTGAAGATGAGCAATGCTGTCCACCTACTGGACATCCGCTGGCGGAATTGTTAGGCGCAGATGCTGAATTTGTTTTTGCCGGCAGCGCGCCATTTATCTCGCGTGAAGATCTGGCGAGCAGATTAAGTCCGATAGAACTAAGTTCCGATGATAAAGCGCAGCGCGATAAAGCTATTGCTTCGCTCAAACAAGAATTTGAGTACGACCTGGCACAGGATGCGCTCGAAGTTGAAGTTAGGGCCAAATATCTAGCAAGACTTATGGCTATGTGGCCAGACGCGCATAGTTTGGATTGGTCGGATTCAGCATTGCTCGGGCTGGTTGCAACTAACATCTACATGCGCGATGGATTATTGCGAAAGATGTTTGATCATCCGGAATTGCGCCTTGCTATGCGCACAACCTTGATGGATGCGGTCGGTCGTGCGTCGGAAAGTGATGTCGCGGCCCTTGCCACCGTTTTGGCAGGATGTGCGTGGCTTGATGGCAATGGCGCCTTGGCAGGGGTAGCACTCGAATGCGCTCTTACTGTTGACCCAGGCTACTCACTGGCCAGATTGCTGGATCGAGCGATTGCGCATAACGTGCCGCCATCAGTCTGGACTGAATCATTAGCTGCCGTTTCCTACGATGAATGTCTGGCTGGTGCCGCTTGATGAACTTGCCTAAACTTGCAAACTTGGGCAACACCTAAGGAACGGATTTTGCGAATCAGAAAAAGTTTGTTAAATTCTTTCTAGGTCAAGAGTGACGACACGAAGCCCTAGCTAGTCGTCCGGCAACCCTTCCACCGCGATAGGGTGCCCTAGGTGAAGACCGGGTCACAAAACAAAGGGTTTTGTGGCAAGCGCGGGTCTTGCAAGCGCAAGGCCCCGGCGTCGATTTCGAATCGGCACCGAGGGGTTCCTTTGGTGCAGTTTCGTAATCGCCGAGACCAAATTGCACAAGGAGAAATAATGTCAACAACCTGGTCATTTGAGACCCGTCAGATTCACGCTGGGCAAACCCCAGATGGCACCACAAATGCCCGTGCTCTGCCGATTTACCAAACCACGTCCTACACCTTCAATAGCACTGAGCATGCAGCAAACCTGTTCGGCTTGAAGGAGTTTGGCAACATCTACACCCGCATTATGAACCCAACTCAGGATGCAGTTGAACAGCGCATTGCCAGCCTTGAAGGCGGCGTTGGCGCATTGTTGGTATCTAGCGGTCAGGCAGCTGAGACTTTCGCAATTCTTAACATTGCTGAAGCTGGCGATCACATCGTGTCTAGCCCAAGTCTTTATGGCGGCACTTACAACTTGTTCCACTACACCCTGCCTAAGTTAGGTATTGAAGTAACCTTCGTAGACGATCCAGACAACCTTGATTCATGGCGCGCAGCGATTCGCCCAAACACCAAGGCATTCTTCGGAGAGTCAATTTCGAATCCAAAGAACGACATCTTGGACATCGAAGGTGTTGCAGGCGTTGCACACGAATACGGTGTGCCATTAATTATCGATAACACCGTTGCCACCCCTTATTTGATTCGTCCAATTGAGTGGGGCGCTGACATCGTTGTTCATTCTGCTACCAAGTACATCGGTGGCCACGGAACTGCAGTTGCCGGTGTAATTGTCGACAGCGGAAACTTCGATTTCGAAAAGCACCCAGAGCGCTTCCCGAACTACAACCAGCCAGATCCTTCGTATCACGGTTTGGCCTACGGTCCGGCACTCGGTGTCAACGGCATTCTGGGAGCTAACTTGGCGTTCATCTTGAAGGCTCGCGTTCAGTTGCTTCGTGACCTAGGCGCCGCTGTTGCTCCGTTCAACGCATTCTTGATCGCTCAGGGTCTCGAGACTTTGTCACTGCGCATTGAGCGTCACGTTGCAAATGCCCAGAAGGTTGCTGAATTCCTTGAGGCACATCCTCAGGTTAAGTCAGTCAACTACGCTGGCTTGCCAAGCAGTCCGTGGTATGACCGCGGTCGCAAGTATGCACCAAAGGGAACCGGCGCAGTGTTGTCCTTTGAAATCGAAGGTGGCATTGAGGCAGGTAAAACTTTCATTGAGGCGCTTGAACTGCACAGTCACGTCGCGAACATCGGTGATGTTCGTTCGTTAGTAATTCATCCAGCCTCAACCACGCATTCACAGTTAACACCAGCAGAGCAGTTGAGTGCTGGCGTCACCCCAGGCCTGGTTCGCTTAGCCGTTGGCATTGAAAACATCGATGACATCCTGGCTGATCTTGCACTAGGCCTTGATGCGGCAAAGGTCGCAGCAGCGGCCTAAACACGGAAATGTCCTCCTTTGTGGCAACATCCCTTCCGGTCACCGGCGCGTGGCTGGAAGGGATGCCACCTGCCTTTCGCAAGTTTGCCGATCTTGGTTCCTTCACGCTTGAAAGCGGTGTCGTGCTACCAAATGTTCGCGTTGCTTATGAAACATGGGGGACATTCACCGGCAACAACGCAGTTCTCATTGAACATGCGTTTTCTGGAGATTCGCACGCTGTGGGCCCAACCGCAGACGGGCAAGTTAGTCCGGGTTGGTGGGGTGAAGTTATTGGGCGTGGACATTGGCTAGACACCAACAAGTGGTTTGTCGTTTGCGCTAATGTCATCGGCGGATGCCAAGGCTCGACCGGTCCATCAAGTATCGCACCTGATGGCAAGGCATGGGGCTCTCGTTGGCCACGAGTAACCGCCCGCGACCAGGTAGCAGTTGAAATTGCTCTGGCTGATCATCTCGGTATTGACACCTTCGCTAGCGCTATGGGCGGCTCAATGGGAGCTATGCGGGTGCTTGAGTGGCTAATTATGCAACCGGGTCGAGTTCGTAGCGCGATGGTCTCGGCAACTGCTGCAGTTGCCAGTGCGGACCAGATTGCTACGAATACCACACAGATTCGTGCTATAACCGGTGATGCTTATTGGAATAACGGCGACTACTACGAACAAAAGATCGGTCCCGTTCATGGCATGCAGTTAGCTCGGCAGATTGCCCACATCAATTACCGAACTGAGTACGAGCTTGCCACCCGATTTGGCACCGACTCTCAAGGACTGGAAGATCCGTTTAGTCCAGAAGTGACTGGTCGTCATCGGGATGCTGGTCGTTTTTCGGTCCAGTCATATTTGGATCACCACGGAGTTAAGTTGGCTCGACGTTTTGATGCCGGCACTTATGTCGCTCTCACCGATGTCATGAACACCCACGACATTGCACGAGGTCGTGGCACTGTCGCAGACGTTCTTGGCAGCATAGATATTCCAGTTGTTGTTAGCGGTATCGATAGCGACCGGTTGTTCCCGTTGTATCAGCAAGAGCAACTAGCTAGCTTGATTCCGACCGCCTCACCGCTGCGCGTAGTGCACGCACCTTACGGACACGATAGCTTTTTGATAGAAAATGAAAAAATTGGTGCTCTAGTTCAAGAGACTTTGGCGCACATCGATTTGTAACCAATAGTAAAAGTTGGGCAACGGTTATCCACATCGCTCAAATTTCGATGGCGAGATTTATTGGACCTGCTTAACTTAGAGGAATGCTTCGGTTAAGAAAACACCGCTGTTTTATTATTTTATTGTTACTGCTCACTGTGCTGCTGGATGGCTCTGGCGCATTGGCGCGAACTGTGAGCACTGAGTCGGTAAGGCTCACTGGTCTTCTGAAAGTCGACAACACCAATGTTTCAGGCGACGATGAGACTGATGCCTACACGGGCACTGGCGGTCTCTTGCTCCCTAGTAATTACTCAGGCACCGCCTCATCACGACACACAATTGCGAATTGTTTAGATTGCTTTTGGAAGTACACCATTTATTGCGCCAAAGGTGTAGTGGGACTTTGTGCGCATGCCGTTACCACTTGTGCGCCCGGGCAGATCAGATACCGAGTCTGGTTTGGTCACTCGCCAACAAGTTTGCAGATTGTTGGATCTGTTTGTGCTGGCTACACGAGGCCGGCAACTAGAAGGCAGATCGAAAAGACTATTCAAGACTCGGCAATCAGGTATGTGCCAGAACTCGCTCCCAAAATATCGCCACCTCGAAGAACCTTGACCACCCTTCCTATATACGCCTACTCAGGTCAGCAGCAACGATTCTCGCCTGCGCCCATGAACCTTGCGGGACACCAAGTTCGGCTGACCGCGCAAGCTACCTGGCTTTGGGATTGGGGAGACGGTACCAGGTTATGGACTAACCAGTCTGGCTCCCTTCGACCAGACAGTGGGATATCGCACACCTATCGCCGTGCGGGGCAATTCAAAATCGTTGTCCGCACGCTTTGGCAGGCCAAATATACGGTTCTCGGAATTGGTACCTTTACCGCGTCCGGAGAGGCGGTCACTCAGCAAAAGACCCTGTCAATTAGGGTGCTTGCCACCAGAGGCGTGTTGGTGTCCCATCTATAAACAGGCCTGAATCTACCCCGGGAATAACAACTAGTTCAGCAATGTTTCCCTAATTGTTCTAATGACGCTCCCTGTGGGTACACTAGAACCACGCACTTTTAGTGTCGCCCGGTCAGGTTTGCGCTTGACACGGGCTCTTGTTATTGGGCAAGTGAAATGAGGAGCCAAGTGGCAGCGGCTAAAAAATTAAAGCCAGCAAAGAAAGTAGCAGCAAAACCTGCACCTAAATCTTCAGTTAAAAATGCACCCACCAAAAAATCCCCAGCAAAGAAAGCAGCTCCTAAGCCTGTGCCTAAATCCACCACGAAAATCAAAGAAAAGCCTGCTCTTAAAAAGTCTGCAAACACAAAAGCAAAGTCAGCGCCTACGACAAAGAAGGCTGCTACTAAACCAGCTACTAATAAATCGGCGCCAAAAAAAGCTTTAGCAAAAAAGACCGCTAGTAAGCCCGCTGTCAAAGGTGTTGTTAAGCCAGTCGCCAAGCCAACTGCCAGTGCCAAGGCAAAGCCATTGGCGAAATCTGCAAAGCCTGTGGTTGAAGCAAAGAAGGCGGGCAGGTCAAAGTCGGCTGTCGAAAGTAAGGCCAAGAAGGCTCTGGTTGTTATTGATGGCGAAGAAGAATTAGAGATTGAAGATGTTGAAATCGAGATAGATGATGTTGAAGTTGAGCCAGGCGTAGATCTTGCTGCGGCAGCTGCGCTTGAAGTTGAACTCGAAACTGAGCTCGAAAAAGATTTGGCAGAATTAGACGGCGATGAGGGCAAGACACTAGTCGCACCTACGCCAGATGCCATTATTCTGTCGGACGTAGACGAAGGCGATGAGCCACAACAAACCGTCATGACAGCTGGCGCTACGGCAGATCCCGTTAAGGACTATTTGAAGCAGATTGGTAAAGTTCCGCTGCTTAACGCAGAAGAAGAAGTTGAATTGGCGCAATATGTGGAAGCTGGCCTCTGGGCGAACAAGCTTTACGGCGAAAATGGCGAGAGTTTAAAGACCGCATCTGGCGCTCGGCCAATTAAATGCACCGAGTGTAAGCAGGTAATCAAGCGCTACGCCGAATTCTCAATTAACTACGATGGCGACAAACAGAAGTACCGAATCTGTAATTTCTGCCTCGAAGAAATGATCACCTTTGGCGAAAGCAAGAAAGAGCATTTGCTAAATGCAAATTTGCGTCTTGTGGTGTCCCTGGCGAAGCGCTACACCGGCCGTGGCATGTTGTTCCTCGATCTGATTCAAGAAGGAAATTTAGGTCTAATCCGTGCAGTCGAAAAGTTTGACTACAAAAAGGGCTACAAGTTTTCAACCTACGCAACCTGGTGGATTCGCCAGGCTATAACTCGTGCCATGGCTGATCAGGCCCGAACTATTCGTATCCCAGTTCACATGGTCGAGGTCATAAATAAATTAGCCCGAGTGCAGCGCCAGATGCTTCAAGACTTAGGCCGCGAACCAACCCCCGAAGAATTGGCCCGTGAACTAGACATGACGCCAGAAAAGGTTGTTGAGGTTCAGAAGTACGGCCGCGAACCAATCTCGCTACATACTCCACTGGGCGAAGAAGGCGATAGCGAATTCGGCGACTTGATTGAGGACTCTGAAGCAATAGTGCCGGCAGATGCAGTTGCATTCCGGTTGCTGCAGGATCAACTTGAAGGTGTATTGGATACCCTGAGTGACCGTGAATCAGGTGTTGTACGCATGCGCTTTGGTTTAACTGACGGTCAACCGAAAACGCTTGACGAAATTGGCAAGGTCTACGGCGTTACTCGCGAGCGGATCAGACAGATTGAAAGTAAGACCATGTCTAAGCTTCGCCATCCTTCTCGGTCACAGAGTCTTCGCGACTACCTCGACTAAGAGTATTGGTGTGTCCGGACAATCTTTTGCTTGACTGTTTGGCAGACTGGTAGTCAATTGAATTGTTGATTTGGGAGACTTCGTGCGAAAGAATCTGTTAGTTCTGCTTGTTGTAGTTTCAGCATTGCTGGTAGCTGGTTGTGGCAAAAGCGATAAAGCGAGCGGACCCAAGGTTTCAGCCAGTCCAACTCCACCTCCACTTCCACGCTGGCCGCTGACGGGAATTGAGTCCAAGACCGCCAGTAAAACCAAGCCAGTTCTAGTTATCAAAGTAGAGAATGACCCCAGCGTCCGACCACAGTCTGGCCTAGATTCTGCCGACGTTGTTTTTGAAGAATTAGTTGAGGGCGGCATAACGAGATTCGCCGCTATTTTTCAATCCAAGATTCCGGCGGAGATAGGTCCAGTGCGAAGCGTTCGCCATGTTGATGCATCTATCGCAGCCCCAGTAGCTGACTACTTCATTTTCTCTGGTGGTGCTCGGCCCACTCTTCGATACCTTCGTGGAAATCTTCCATCTGGCGTCAAGATTCTTACCGAAGGCGCCCCTGGAATGCATCGGACTAATTATCACAGCGCACCTCACAATCTGTTTCTCGATCCCCAGAAACTTATTAACCAGAGCTCACATTCGAATTCTGCTACCAGTGGCATCTTCGTCCGTCCAGATGCACCGAACTCGGGTATGCCATCAATTACGGCAACGCCAGCCACAAGTTCATCGAGCAAACCAGTTGTTGCAGTTTATGTTCCAGTCAGCGCAGCGAGAGCGGTATTTAGTAATGGCGAGACTCCCAACTGGAAGTGGAACTCAGCCCGCAAAGAATGGCTAAGGTTTGAGGGACAGCAGCCGCACAATGCCAAGTCTGGCCGCCAATTAGGGGTAACCAACCTAGTAGCACTTCGGGTCAGTACGGTTGATGCCGGCTATCGAGATCCAGCAGGTAACTTCGTTCCTCGCACAGTATTTACCGGAACTGGAAAAGGTACAGTAATGATGTCTGGTAAGGCTCTGTCGGTGACCTGGTCAAAACCAGATTTGAGTTCACCGGTAACCCTAAAAGACGTTACGGGTAGAACTATTGCCTTGAATCCTGGGCGCACTTGGGTTGAACTAATACCTGATACCGGGTCATTCACCATTGTTAAGGCGGTAAAGCCGAAACCAAAGCCGAGCAACTCTAAGTAATTGGAACAAGGCTTAACTACAGACACCAGGTCGATGAACCGCGTCAGTCACTCTGCTTGAACTAGAGCTGCTGTTTCATCTTGAATGTCAGCGGCGACATCGCGCAGCTTATCTTCGTGTTCGCGGAAGTGGTGCGCGCAGAACTGCAAGGCGTTGTCTTGAGCCAGATAAACTCGGACAAAGGCTTGTGCGCCACAGCGGTCGCAACGGTCGGAGACGGTTAGTGGGGTTCTCGTAATTGTTGTACTCAATTCAAACACCTTCCCTTTGTCTGTAGTTCAATTCTTGCAGTCAGTTGTGCCCACATCATGCAGATTTAAACCTCGTTCACTCATGGCGTAGCAATTTTTTCAGTAAGCGCTTTCGTGCGAGATAAACACATGTCGTGCACTAATTCACAAACAGGTAAAAAGGATTTTCGTTCGGCGTGGATACTGGGGAAACGCAAGCCAGTCATTTAATCTAGGAACATCATGGCCGCTTCCTCTTCAGCAAAAACCCCCAAAAAAGCAACCCAATCTGCGGATTATTCGGCCGCCAGCCTTCTGGTTCTTGAGGGTCTAGATGCGGTCCGAAAACGACCAGGCATGTACATCGGATCCACTGATTCACGGGGCCTGCAACACTGTCTCTGGGAAATCATCGACAACTCAGTGGACGAGGCCCTTGGCGGGCATTGCAACAGGATTGAGATAGTTCTGCATTCTGATACCAGCGCCACCGTAGTGGACAATGGCCGAGGAATTCCTGTGGACATCGAGTCAAAAACCAAACTCAGTGGCGTCGAGGTTGTTATGACTAAATTGCATGCTGGTGGCAAGTTTGGCGGGACTTCCTACACCGCCTCAGGAGGTTTGCATGGTGTTGGCGCTAGCGTTGTGAATGCGCTATCTGCACGGCTTGACGTCGAAGTTGACCGCGACGGCACCACTTATGGCATGTCATTCAGGCGAGGAGTGCCTGGCAATTTCGCCGGCAATGAGGAAACTAGCACCTTTACTAAGCAAAGTGGTTTAAAGAAAATTGGTAAGGCGGCTAAGAAAACGGCGACCGGTACTCGGATCACCTTTTGGGCTGACATGCAGATTTTCACCGCAGGAGCAGGTTTTGACATCGCGGACATACATGCCAGAGCCCGGCAAACATCTTTTCTAGTCCCAGGTCTACTTCTAGTCGTTACCGACGAGCGATCTGGGAAGGCGCAGACCGAGGAGTTTTTACACGCGGGCGGCATTTCTGAATTTTGTGAATTCCTTTCTCAGGGCAATTCGTTGGGTCCGGTTATTCGGTTGAACGGGCAAGGAGATTTCAAGGAAACCGTCCCAGTCTTAGACGACAACGGACATATGACTGCGCAAGAGCTAGATCGAACACTTGGCGTTGATGTCGCACTACTTTGGAACGATGGCTACGACAACGCCATGCAGTCATTCGTAAACATTATTGCCACGCCAAAGGGTGGCACTCATGTTGCGGGTTTTGAGCGAGCACTTGTAAAAGTAATCAACGAGCAACTCAAGGCAGTTCGTCTGCTTAAGAGCGCAGACGAGCCCGTAACCAAAGAAGATGTACAAGAGGGGATGACCGCTGTCGTCACCGTAAGAGTGGCCGAACCGCAATTTGAAGGGCAAACTAAAGAGGTCCTCGGCACGCCGGCTGCCACCAAGATTGTTAATTCAGTGATAAGTAAAGAGTTGACTTCCTGGTTCACCAATCCACCGCGCGGAGCCAAGCCGGCAACAAAGTTAATTCTTGAAAAAATCCTTAATGCATCTCGCACCCGAATAGCGGCCCGAACCCATCGCGATACCCAACGGCGAAAAACAGCGTTGGAGGCGTCGACCCTCCCCGCCAAGCTAAAAGATTGTCGAAGCGAAGACCCTAATTTGACGGAACTTTTTATTGTTGAAGGGGATAGTGCGTTAGGCACTGCCAAGTCAGCCCGCAATAGTGAATTTCAGGCATTGCTCCCGATTCGAGGAAAGATCCTCAACGTTCAGAAAGCTTCGCTGGCCGACATGCTTAAAAACAGTGAATGTGCATCCATCATTCAGGTAATTGGCGGCGGCTCAGGCCCGTCATTTGATTTGGCGGCTGCTAGATACGGCAAGATCATAATCCTTGCGGATGCAGATGTTGACGGTGCGCATATCAGAACTTTATTGCTAACACTGTTCCATCGTTACCTGAACCCGCTTTTGGAGTCAGGTCGAGTATTCGCTGCGGTTCCTCCATTGCATCGCATTGAAGTGATCGGCGGTGGCAAGAAGGCTAGCGAGGTCATCTACACCTACAGCGATGAACAGATGCGCCAGACAACAGCGGACTTAACTAAGCAGGGACGCAAATGGAAAGAACCAATTCAACGTTACAAGGGTCTTGGCGAGATGGATGCAAGCCAGCTGCGTGAAACAACTATGGATCCTACGAAACGGACATTGCGGCGTATAACAATGGCGGATGTCGCATCCGCGAAAAGCGTCTTTGAACTTCTGATGGGAAATGAAGTGGCTCCGCGAAAGGAATTTATCGTCGATGGGGCATCAGCATTAGACCGAACTCGAATAGACGCCTAAATCATCGCTATTTAGCGGGGTCATGCTCCTGAGTGACTAGATGTCAACAGTATTTAACTTTCCGGTGTGCACATCGTAAATAGCGCCGGCTACTGTAGTTCCACTGGCTAAAAGTGGATAAGTTCGAATTCGCTTAATGTCAGTTCGTAATGCCTCAGTGGTATCGGTTACCGTTCGGATTTCTACGCTCCGGGTGTCGACTCCAAAATCTCGCAGGATTTCAGCATGAATCTGGGGCTCAGTAGCCGAGGCCATCTTGCATTCTGTATGAGGCATGATGAGAACTCGATTCACGCCAAGCAAGAAGGTGGCCAGAACCAATGTTCGCAATACGTCATCCGTAACCCGAGCACCGGCATTTCGCAAAATCTTTACGTCACCTGGATTCATACCAACGATTTCAAGGGGACTTATGCGTGAGTCCATACAGGTGATGATCGCCAATCCCTTAGCAGCGGTACCCGATAAATGTTGATCGGTGAAATCGGCTGCGAATGTTTGGTTGCTTGCGAGTACATCGGCAAAAACATCAGTTGGAAATGGTCTATCCATCAGCTCTCAGCCGATCCGGTTGAATGTCCAGGGAAGATGCCCTGACTTTCATCGATGTAAGGAGTTGCATTGTTTACCGCTAATCCTGCTTCGCCGAAGCCAACGCTGATGAGGGCCACTTTGCCTTTGTAAGTCGTGATGTCACCAGCTGCGTACACCCTAGGCAAATTTGTTTGCATTGTGGTGTCAACGAGTATTCGGCGCTTCTCTAAGTTAAGGCCCCATTGCGAAATCGGACCAATGTTCGCAATAAAGCCTAAAGCGGCAACGATAGTGTCAGCAGGCAAAAGAGTTTCCTCACCAGTTTCTTTCGCAGTCAGTGTCACACCGGTAACCCAATCTGTACCTGAAACCGAACTAACTTCACAGTTGGTATAGATCGTTACCCCAAGTGCTTTTACCTGTTCAACGGTTGCGGCATGGGCTCTGAAAGTATCGCGTCGGTGCACAATCGTGATTGACTTAGCAATACCGTGTAATGAAAGCGCCCAGTCAAATGCCGAGTCACCGCCGCCAACAATAACTACATCCTTATCTCGATGCTCTTCTAGGCGCGGGACGAAGTAAACCAATCCTCGACCGATAAATTCATTTCCGGCAGGAAGTTCTCGCGGGGTAAACGAGCCGATGCCACCCGTAATTACCACAGCCTTGGCCGTGATGACGGTTCCCTTGTCAGTGATTACAGTTACCGGACCTTCTTCGGAAGTTTCCAGTGATTCTGCTCGTTCACCAAGGACATACTTTGGGCTAAATTGGTTGGCCTGATCAAGAAGTCCGCTGACCAAATCGCGACCTTTTACTTTGGCGAAACCAGCTATGTCATAGATGTCCTTTTCGGGGTACATGGCCGAAATCTGGCCTCCTGGCTCGGCCAGCACATCGAGCACAGTTACTGAAAACCCACGAAAGCCTGCGTAATAAGCAGCGTATAAACCTGAAGGACCAGCACCAATAACTAGCATGTCGCAATTAACCATGATTAATAGGTTACAGGTAGGTATGTACGCAGGTTGTAGCTCGTACCGATTCTTAGTTAAGGAGTAGGTGTCGGATTTGGACTTGGGGACGGGGAAGGAGTTGTGTCTGGTTTCGTTGCTTGAATCCAGGTGCCTTCGACCAATGCAGCTAGATCCAAGACTGAGCCGTTGAAGACATTCAGATCTAAGTGCTTTCGAGACTGTTTAACATCTGGTGAGCAGTACTTCGCTTTTGTGGGACATGGAGTTCCAGATTTCGGCGACCAAGGTATGCCGTAAAGCTCTCGGTCACCCCGTGAGGTGTACTGCCAAAAACTCCATAGAGCTGTGCAATCTGCCAAAGTCCAGGCACTCACATAACAACCGACTCCTGAGTCAGATTTACCGGGTATCAAGTTAGGGTTGCCGGGATTACCCGGGTGAGCAAGCCACAGGGCATGTTTTCGCAAGTAACTCTTGGTTGCGCCATCAGTTAAGAACTTATTGGCTAAGAAGTAACGATATGAGTAAACAATAGATCTGCGACCTGTGGCCTGATACATGTTCTCGAGCCAAGTAGTCGTCCAAAGAGTAATACTGGCGTCAGTACTCGTTTTCGGCGCTGATTCAATGTCCAAGACATAAGGGAGAGTCTGGCCGTCGTACCCACCAAGCTCAGCTAGTCTGGCCTGCGCCTGTTTGGCCTGTTTTTGAGCACTGGCAATTACAGTAGCCCGCGCATTGGACCGTGGCACTCGGGCAAAGTGATAGTAGCCCGCATAGATTCCTGCCGCCTTTACGGCTTTGCTGTCCGTAATAGCGTAAGAACGAGTTATCTCGTCGTCGCTCAAATCTCCATCGCTACCTTTAATGAAAACAAAACCCACACCACTTCTGGCCATTTGCCGGAAGTCAATTGGTAGAATCGAGTGTTGCCAACGGGAGATGTCTACTCCTGAAATGCGAGCTCCAGGACCAGAAACAGCGATGGCCGGAAGCGGAGTGGTTCGAACATCGAATTGTCTTGAAAAGTTTTTTCCATAGACAATTCGCAGGGTTTGATACGTGCGCTGCGGCGGAGCAACTAACGTGAAACTCCAACTACCTTTTTTAGCCACCTTGGCAGACAAGACATGCATCCACTTGTACCCAACTAGCTGCTGCAACTTAACCGGCAAATATTTCGGCGCTGGAGTGCCAGATGATGTGGGAGAAACGCTCGGAACTGCAGAAATATCAGGGGATGTTGATGGACTAGCCGAGGCAGAAATTCCAGAGGTCAATCGAATCCGCCCAGTTATTTTGTAAGTTTGACCCGTAAATACCAATCTTGGCTTTAGGGCTAGAAGGATTTTTACATTACTTGCAGCTGGTGAAGCACTTGGACTTGGTGAACTCACTGGCTCTGCCGTAGCTGGTGCAACGAGTCCGACAAGGACGGCTGCAACTAGCAAAAATTTGGGTAACTTGCCTTGCATGTCAGCCACCAAGTGGGTGGCCAGATAGAGCAACCACAGGCTTTGATACTGGCGACCCAGACCCATCCCGCTTACCTTGTTTTGTGGGAAGTTCTACTGGCCCACCAGTTCCAGTGCAGGCGTGGATCGGAGCCGCGCCGGCAACAGCGGTAACAAGAGTATTTTCTCCTGACAGGAATTTATGACACCGTACGCCACCAGTTGCTCTGCCTTTGGGTGGAAATTCGGATAGGGGGGTTACTTTCATGCTGTGCGCAGCGGTTCCCGGCAGTGTGTCGGTGTCGCCAGCAACTGTTCCCACGAGCAAATCGCCATCATCAGATAGGACGCCACCGAAAATAACTCTTGCTTCGCTGGCTACCTTGATCCCAGCCACACCTCCAGCTGGACGTCCAGCCGCACGCAGCACCGAGAACTTGAACCGAAGCAGTTGAGCATCATCGGTAATCAAGACAACTTGACCTTGGTCATCAGCAACTTGTGTCGCGCCGACTAGGTAGTCGCCCTGGTCGAGACGGATTATGTTCCAATCGCCTGCAGTAGCAGGCACATCGTGTATCACTCTTTTGACCATACCCAAAGCTGTTGCAAGGAAAACTGTTGCATTGGCGGCTGATAAATCCATCAGGGCCAGCGGACGCTCGGTTTTGGCCAGCGAGACTATATCTTTGAGTGCGCTTCCACCTGCAACGGTCAAGTTTGAGTTATCGGAAAGTGCCGGCAGCGAGATGGCTGGGATCCGGATAACTCTGCCTGCCGAAGTAATAATTCCAACATCGGCACGAGCGGTTGTATGAATTGCACTTCTAATGGTGTCGTGCGTAGCTCGCTTGTTCGGAAAAGCTCGAGTATCGGTGTTGTTCGTCCGAGCGATTAGACCGGTTGCTGACAAGAAGACATAGCAGGGATCATCTTCAATTTCTAATGTGGTTGGAACAGAAAGAGTGGTTCCGTCATCATCGAGTAATTGCGTGCGCCGATCTTCGCCAAATCGATCGGCGACCTCTTTAAGTTCGGTCGAAACAACTTTGCGTAGTCGCTTCTCGTTCTCCAAGATGTCGGTAAGGTCCGCAATTGCAGATTGGAGTTCCGCTTGTTCCTTCTCGAGTTCGATTCTAGAAAACTTAGTTAGTCGTCTTAATGGCATTTCGAGAATGTAATTCGCTTGAATTTCAGAAAGCTCGAATACCTTTATTAACCGCTCACGAGCCGCCGCCGTATCGTCGCTTGATCGGATTACGGCTATCACTTCATCGATGTCTAGGATGGCAATCAGTAGACCATCAACTAAATGTAGTCGGTCCATGGCCTTACTTCGTCGGAATGATGACCTTCGGCGCACCACCTCAATGCGATGAGCGAGGAATACCTCTAGTAGAGATTTCAACCCTAATGTCATCGGCTGGCCATTCACCAGAGCCACATTATTGATGTGGAATGAATCTTCAAGGGGAGTCAATTTGTAAAGTTGCTCAAGAACGGCTGCTGGATTAAATCCATGCTTGAGTTCGATAACGAGTTCCAGGCCCGAATCGTAATCAGTCAAGTCAATGATGTCTGAAATTCCCTGTAGCTTCTTGTTGGTAACCAGTTCTTTGATGCGCTCAATAACTCGCTCAGTGCCGACTTGGTAAGGCAACTCCCTAACTACCAGACCCATCCGCTTAGGTGAGACCTGCTCAATGTCCACTTTGGCGCGGATTCGGAAACTTCCCTTACCAGATTCGTATGCCTCAGTTATTCCTTCTAGTCCGAAGATTATTCCGCCGGTGGGCAAGTCTGGTCCCGGGACAAACTCCATGAGTTCTGCAAGGCTTGCTTTCGGATGCGCTAACAGATGGATTGCGGCATTAACGGTTTCGCGCAGATTGTGCGCAGGCATGTTGGTAGCCATGCCAACGGCGATGCCAGAAGCGCCATTGACAAGCAGGTTAGGAATGGCTGCTGGCAGAACACTCGGTTCCAGCTCTCGGCCATCGTAATTGGGAGCAAAGTCGACTACATCTTCATCGAGGGAATCGACCATTGTGCTGGCAGCACTGGCTAACCGTGCCTCCGTGTAACGGTAGGCTGCTGGCCCTTCGTCAATCGAACCAAAATTGCCATGACCATCAACAAAAGGTAGTCGCAAAGACCACGATTGAGCCATGCGCACCAAAGCATCGTAAATCGCAGAGTCACCATGTGGATGAAGTTTTCCCATTACTTCACCGACCACTCGAGCACTCTTAACGTGACCTTTGTCCGATCGCAGTCCCATGTTTGACATGGTGTGCAAAATTCGGCGCTGAACGGGCTTTAAACCATCCCTGGCATCTGGTAATGCTCTCGAATAGATAACGGAATAGGCGTATTCAAGGAATGAACCTTGCATTTCCGCGGCAACATCAATTTCAATGATTTTCGCAGGTAAAGATTTATTGGTCTCCATGAATTAACTGTGCTTAATTAAAATGAATGCAGTCACTATTGATCTGTCGGCCGATGACCAAAAAGAATGTCGTCCCATGAAGGTGCATCGGTTGTATTTGCAACAGGGGTCACCGGTACAGGAATTGTTGGTTGGCCCGGACCTACCCAGGCGGGTGCTGCAATGCCGTCATCATCAGAATCTGGATTTGGAATAGCTACCAAGCGGGGACGTGATTCGGGCTCAGGTGCCGAAGAATCCGATACCGATTCTTGGAAGAGCCAGCGTGCCTCATCATCCAGAGAAACAACCGAGCGACCAAGTGGATCATAAATCCAGGTTGCTAACCCTGAACCCTCGCCAACACTCCACATAACAGCAACATTCCAACGCCCATCTTCTCGGCGCCAAGAGTCCCATTCGAGCGACAGAATATCAACGTTGCGAAGTTCAAGCTGAGTTACGACCAGCTCACCAAGCATGATGTCACCTTGTGGCCGGCGCACTAAAGTCGATTTGGCCTGATCCGCCGTGAAATTGCGCTCGGCAAAAACTGGCCCAGCAAACCGTTCAAGTCGATCCTGACTAATGCCAGATTCTGCAGCGATACTCGCCAAGCTTTCTCCGCGGCGAATTCGCGCTTGAATGTCGCGTACCGACAAACCTAAATCGCTACGACCTTCAGTTGCTGCTTTTGCACCAGCAGAGGCATTTCGAACCAGGTTGTCGTCAATTGCAACTATGAATTCTTGACCCTCATCATCAGTAAAAATGAGACCCGAGTTGTCGTCGCTACGGCCAACAAAAATCAGATCTTTCACGGATACCTCCAAGGCGCTTTCCTGCCTCCTAGTTTTGCGTGAAAAATGCCTAAATTCGGGGATTTTCGGCGCGTGTCGTGTTCCGCTAATGGACTGAAGCGACACAATAGGTTCATGTCGATATCTCAGACCAGTGAGAATATGGTTCTGCAATCGGCAATTGGGTATGCACACGCTGCAGGTTCAGCACTACTACGCCGACCCACAGAATTACTGATCGATCACAAAACCTCTCAGACTGATGTGGTTACTCACATGGACAAATTGGCTGAAGAACTGATTGTTTCTGCGATTCATGCCGATTTCCCCGATGACGGGATTTTGGGAGAGGAAGGAGCTGATTTTGAATCAAAGTCGGGTTTCCAATGGGTAATCGACCCACTAGATGGCACCATTAATTATCTGTACGAGGTACCGGCCTGGGCGGTGTCGATAGCACGAGTGCAGCTGGCTACAAATCAAACGCAAGTAGGTGTCGTATACGCACCCGCACTTTCGCGCACCTACTTTGCCAGCCTGGGCCAAGGCGCATACCGCACAGATTCAACCGCGCAACTTTCTGTTGGCTCTTGTTCTGAACTCGCACAGGCATTAGTCGGTACTGGATTTGCTTATGACTCGATTCACCGCGCTGGGCAAGCCAGAGTGCTAACCACGGTTTTGCCAGTGGTTCGTGATATCCGACGAATAGGCTCGTGCGCACTTGACTTATGTTTTGTTGCAGAGGGACTATTGGACGCCTTCTACGAACGCAAAGTGAACCCGTGGGATCACGCTGCAGGCAGCTTGATCGCTCGTGAGGCAGGGGCAACAGTTTCTGGCTTACGTGGTAAAAGCGAATCGGCAGAAATGATCGTCGCTGCTAATCCTGATTTACACGCCCACATTGCCCACTTGTTGGAGTCGGTTAATGCTGATTCAGACAACGCTAACTAGGAATTGAGGAGCAAATGCCAATCTATGCACTTGGCAATCAAGAGCCGCAAATCGATGGCTCCGCATTTATTCATCCCGATGCCGTAATAATCGGAGCGGTAACTATTGGCGCAGATTCAAGTGTTTGGCCTTGCGCAGTGCTCAGGGCAGACACAAATTCGATTTCAATTGGTGCCAGATGTTCGATTCAGGATGGTGCTGTGATTCACTGCACTGCGGACTTGCCAACGGTAGTCGGGGATGACTGCACTATTGGACACAACGCACACTTAGAAGGTTGTGCGGTACATGCCGGGTCGCTCATCGGTTCGGGATCTCTGGTTTTGCACAGGGTGGTTGTTAATTCTGGTGCACTTGTTGCTGCTGGCGCTGTTTGTACTAGCGGGTTGGAAGTGCCAAGCGGTGCGCTAGCGATTGGAGTGCCAGCCCGCATCAAAGAACAGGGAGCAGACATCGAAACGATGGAATATTCCCTAAAGAGTTACCAAAATTTAACAAAAATCTATCCACAAGAACTAAGACGCCTCGATTAATCAAATTAAAATTTGGTAGGGGCAGTGTGACCCAAGAAAAAACAATAAAGTAATCTCACCTAGCGTCGGGGAAGTAAAGTTCCTTGACAACACTTACGCAGTAGGAGAACCGAAACTAGCGATGGCTACCGATTACGATGCACCACGCAAAACTGATACTGAAGAAGAGAACGAGAGTCTCGAAGAATTAAAGGCCCAGTCAGCAGCCAAGGGATCGACCACAATTGATATTGACGAGGCAGACTTAGCTGAAACGCTGGAATTACCCGGTGCTGATTTGAGCGACGAATCAATCACGGTGACTGTGATACCCAAGCAGGCTGACGAATTTACCTGTTCAAAGTGCTTTTTAGTTCACCACCGAAGCCAGTTGGCCAAGAATTCCAAATCAGGCCCGGTTTGCAACGACTGCAGTTAGTCTGAATCACCTGATAAGGTCTCTATTGATTCTTCAGGTCGCTGCTTGGTCATGAAACTGTTCACAAGTGCTTCGGCCGCTGCTAGCAAAACAGTCATCATCACTTTCCAAATGAATTCCTCGTGTTTTGGCTCTGGCTTCCCGTCTCGGCGTTTTGAAATCTTTTTCTGAGCTTGATTAGCAGTTTTTCGAATAGCCCAACCGACACCTAGGACGGCTAGAGGCGCTAGCCAGCTACGTCGCCGCTTTTTGGAATCACTCACGGTTGCCTCCAGTGTCATCTTTTGCCAGCTCTAACGCTTTGACCAATTCAGTCGGATTCCTTGAAGATACTTGCCAATAAGGGTGTGGATCTGACTCGTCTAGCACAGTAACCACAACTGATCTCGGTATCCAGGATTTAACCATCAAATAGGGCGGTGGGGTAGTAGCGGAGGCTAATGCCGATCTTGTTTGAACTTGATCAAGTATCCGCAGGTCACCGACGTAAGCTAATGGAAGTCGCGCGCGGCCTACCCGAAGTACCAAATTATCTACTCGGACTAACGGAGCTGAAAAAAAGGCCACAGAGAAAATCACTACAGTTGTGACAATTGCAACGGTAAGACCAATCGGTGCCGTGTAGGCATGACCATAGGCAATGCCAAGTGAGGTACTCATGGTCAAAAAGAAGATTAAAACGCCCATTCCTGGCCAGAGGCGTTCTTCAAA
Source organism: Actinomycetota bacterium (assembly GCA_009923495.1). Lineage (NCBI taxonomy): Bacteria > Bacillati > Actinomycetota > Actinomycetota bacterium. The sequence goes on along the minus strand of RFTJ01000016.1, from coordinate 6,882 downwards.
TCTGGAAACAGTGCCGTCAGTTCCCTCCGTATGTTGACTGGGACTGCTCATCGTTAACTCGCTAATCTATCCTCATGGCACAAACGGACAATTCAATCGTAATCCCGATTACTAGATTGCACGAAAATGCAGTGATTCCCTCGTACGCTCATTTGACTGACGCTGGTGCCGACCTAGTATCGGTTGAAGACATAACGTTGACCCCAGGTGAAAGGGCCTTGGTTGCAACCGGACTCGCACTGGCGATTCCTGACGGCTTTGTTGGTCTAGTTCATCCGCGCTCGGGACTGGCAATCAAAAACGGCGTTGCGTTGGTCAATGCCCCTGGAACGATTGATGCGGGCTATCGTGGTGAAGTGAAGGTTTGTCTCATCAATCTAGATTCACAAACACCCGTTCAGTTGCCGGCCGGTAGCCGAATCGCGCAGCTTGTGATTCAACGTGTTGAACATGCCAAGTTCCAGGAAGTTGCTCAGCTGGCAGACTCTGATCGAGGCACAGGTGGCTTCGGTTCAACCGGCATCAACTCATGACTGAGTCTCTGGATTCAACAGGCGAATCACCTGCGCATCAGATAATTGACTTTGGGTCACTACGGCTACCACTTTTGCCCAATTTGCAAATCAGCATGAACATTGATCAAGAAACTATGCAAGGCATCAGTCTTGGTCTAGCTTTAGAGAATTGCATGGCAGATCTTCAGGTATTTGCTCAGGCTAAAGACGAATTGCTCTGGCCTGGAACTAGAGACTCGCTTGTAGCGGCCCTTGCTGAACAAGGGGTAGACAGCGAAATAGTCATAGGCAACTTTGGCTCAGAAATAAGAACGACGATGCCATATGTGGATCGAGATGGTAATAACATCGTGCAAAGTGTCAGATTTGTCGGAATCGATGGCGATCGCTGGTTTCTGCGTATAGCCATTTCAGGAACAGCCACATTTGACGATCGCAATGTGGCACAGATTGATGAGTTGTTGCAGAAAATCGTGGTGGTTCGAGGAGAAGATGCTAAGGCACCTGGCGAGTTGTTAGTGCTAACCTTTCCAGACGAACCAACCTCAGCGCTTTAGTGTTCTGCAGATAAGGTTGGCGACGAGATAGACTGAAAATGTGAGACGTCGGCGCAAGTTATCATTTTTCTCATCGCAGCAAGAAATAGATGCGGCGAATCTTCAGGATGTTTCCGAGTCATTAGGCGCTCAGGCCGCTGCAGATGTTGAGGCTGGCGAGATAGTTAGAGTGCACGGTGCAATTCGTGCTCTCAGGATTCGGCCAAACACTACAGTTCCAATGGTTGAAGCAGACATTTGGGACGGCTCTGGTTTAGTTTCTTTGATCTGGCTGGGCCGGCGATCTATTGCTGGCATTACCCCTGGCCGGGCTCTGGTTGTGGAAGGTCGGCTGACCAAGGGGCCTGCTGGCCAGCCAACGCTATTCAATCCACGCTACGAACTTCTGGCGACGGGCGAATAATGTCCGAGCCAAAAGACGAGTCAGTCTTTGAACACATTGAGGAATCGGCAGAGCAACTAGAGCGAGAAGTTCAGGCCGATACCGCAATTTTGGCAAAGGCGATCGGTGGATGGCGTGGCGCTATCGACTCTGGCACACCATCAATTATTTTCCTAGCGGTCTACTTCTTGAATGAACGGGACCTGCATACCGCAATTTACAGTGCACTCGCCGCGGGCATCCTGTTAGCCGTGGTTGCCTTGGTGCAACGCAAGTCCTTGCAGCAGGTTGTGTCGGGTCTATTTGGACTGGCGATCTCGGCCTACTTAACTGCAAGAACTGGCAAAGCCGAGGCATTTTTTTTGCCAGGCATCATAAAGAATGCAGCATATGGATCGATTTTCACAATTAGCATCTGGGTAAAGCGACCAGTGTTGGGATACTTCATAGCACTCCTGCGTAAATCTGAAGATTTTAAAGTTGTAACTCAGGTTGAGCAGAACAATTTAAAGGTCACAGAGGTGACTTGGCGGGACAATCCAGAGTTAATGCGCAAATATTCAAGTGTTACCTGGGTCTGGGCCTTAATGTTCTTAGGCCGTGTTTTGATAATGTTGCCACTCTATTTAGCAGGGGCTACGGGCACTCTAGGAGTTGTGAGCGTAATACTTGGTTACCCACTTTTTGCCCTGGTTATTTACGCAAGCTATGCAATCTTGCGCACTAAATCAAATAATTAAGGTTATCCCCGGAGTAAAACGAGTAACGCTGGCTCCTGGTCACTTGTTGCAATAAAGAGAAGTTCGTCCCCGGCCTCTAACGGATCGTCGCCCGTTGGGGTGATCACATGGTGCTCGCGCAAGATGCACACCAAAGTGGTGTCACTTGGCCAAACAACTTCTCGGACACACTTTCCGACAACCGGACTATCGGGAGCGAGGGTAAATTCAACCAAGTTTGCTTCGCCTTTGCGCAGAGTCATTAACCGCACTAAATCACCAACGGTAACTGCTTCTTCAACAAGAGCCGAAAGCATGCGTGGTGTGGAAACAGCGGTATCTACGCCCCAAGCTTCGTCAAACATCCACTCATTTTTCGGATGATTAACTCTCGCGATAACGCGGGGGACGCCAAATTCAGTTTTTGCTAGTAGCGATACAACCAGATTTGTTTTGTCGTCACCGGTGGCGGCAACCATTACCTGGCAGGCGGCTACATTAGCCTCGCTCAAAGATTCAACTTCGCAAGCGTCTGCTTGGATGGATGTCACTCCGTCCACGTTGAGGCTCTGGATTTTTGGATCGCGGTCAATCAGAAGGACTTGGTGTCCGTTGGATGCGAGTTCAGTCGCTATTGAACGGCCTACTTTACCGGCACCTGCTATTGCAATTCGCATTTAATGTACCGGTGCCTTTGCAAGTATTTGTTCAATGTTCGGTAAGTCGGTAATTCGGGCGAGGATGTGGACTAAGTCACCTTCCTGCAAGACTGTTTGATCGGTTGGCAGCAGACTTGACCCGAGGCGAGTCAACATTGCGATGCGAACCTTAGTTTGCTGTTCAATTTTCGACAGCGACATGCCGAACCATGCAGGATGAATGTCCACCTGAGACAGTGATACTTGGCCATTTGGATCACGCCATTCTTCTTTCGCGCCAGCCGGCAATATGTGACGCAAGATTTGATCATTTGTCCAAGAGACCGTGGCAACTGTTGGGATACCTAAACGTTCAAACACTTCAGCTCGCTTCGGGTCGTAAATACGAGCTACTACATTGGTGATTCCGAAATTCTCGCGCACAGTTCTCGCGGCCAAGATGTTGGAGTTGTCACCAGAAGAGACAGCAGCAAATGCACCAGCGCGCTCGATGCCCGCTTCAATTAGATGCTCGCGGTCAAAGCCGACACCTTTGATAGTTAGGCCTTTGTAGTCTGGTCCAAGTCTGCGAAACGCTGATTGGTCCTGATCTATTACTGAAACTGAATGGCCGAGGTCTTCCAGTGAGTGGGCTAACATTGCACCGACTCGCCCACAACCCATAATGACTACATGCACATTCGCCAATCTACACCCTGTAACACAAATACAGAATGTGTGGTTCCCGGTATGCGTGAGTCGGGTCTGCTAATCCTTTTGTTCAGGCGTAGGCTTAAACATCATGGAATCATTTTCGAATACCGCCAAGCGAATTTTGTTTGGTCGAGCGATTTCCAGTGACCGCTTAAGCGAAACACTTTTGCCAAAGCGGATCGCACTGCCTATTTTCGCCTCAGACGCTCTTTCTTCAGTCGCTTATGCAACCCAAGAGATCCTTATCGTCTTAGCCCTTGGCGGTGTAGCTCTGTACACGGGAGCTATCTGGGCGGCTATCGCTGTTGCAGTCGTTATGACTGTTGTAGTGCTTTCATACCGACAAAATGTCCATGCTTACCCAAGTGGCGGTGGCGATTATGAGGTAGCTACAACAAACCTCGGCAGTAATTTTGGACTCACCGTTGCCGCAGCTCTTCTAGTTGACTACATTCTGACCGTAGCGGTTTCTATTTCGGCAGCGGTAGAAAACATTTCCTCTTCATTCCCAGCGCTACACGATCATCGAGTAGGTATGGCATTTGCGTTAATAGTCGGGATAACTCTGATGAACCTACGTGGTGTACGGGAATCGGGAACTTTTTTCGCTATTCCGGTCTATGCATTTATGTTTGCGATTTTCTCTATGCTAATCAGCGCAGCGGTACGACTAGCATCCGGTGACACACTAGTTGCTCAAAGTTCCGATTACCAGATCATTCCAGTTGATCAATTCACTGGAATGGCGCTAGCTCTATTGAGTTTGCGAGCATTCACTTCGGGTTGCACTGCTTTAACTGGAGTAGAAGCCATCAGCAATGGTGTACCAGCCTTCCGACCGCCAAAAAGCAAGAACGCGGCAACGACTCTTGGTCTGCTAGGTGCTATTGCCATCACGATGTTTATTGGCGTAACTCTTCTAGCTCTGGTTACCAAGGTTCGAGTTACACAATCAGACTCACAGATAGTCGGCTTGAGCGCAGGTGAACATCAAAAAACGGTCATCGTTCAGGTGGCCCAAGCAGTATTTAGCAATTTCCCAGTTGCTGCTTTCATCGTGGCTATAACGACCGCCTTGATTCTGGTGCTTGCCGCTAACACCGCGTTCAACGGTTTCCCTGTCCTAGGTTCAATACTGTCCCGGGATGGATTCTTGCCTAGGCAACTTCATACTCGTGGCGATCGCTTGGCATACAGCAATGGAATTATTACTTTGGCAGTTTTGGCTGCAGGCCTAGTTTGGGCATTTGATGCCGAAGTAAGTCTGCTGATCCCGCTCTACACGGTTGGAGTATTTGTTTCATTTACGGTAAGTCAACTGGGCATGATAAAGCATTGGACGCGGTTACTTGGGGCTGAATCTGAGGCTGCTACGAGATCAAAAATGATCCGAAGTCGACTAATTAACGCTGTTGGATTTTCGCTAACTGGACTAGTGCTGACGATTGTTCTAATCACTAAATTCACCATGGGCGCTTGGATCGCCTGTGTTTCAATGACCGTTTTGTTCATCATTATGAAGGCAATTCGCCGGCATTACGATCGGGTGGCAAATGAATTGAAACCAGAGGCCGATGAGAGCGTTGTCCTACCACCTCGGGTGCATGCCTTGGTCCTGGTATCCAAAATTCATAAACCCACTCTGCGTGCACTCTCGTATGCAAGAGCGACACGACCAACAGTTCTAGAGGCCGTAACTGTGGCTGTGGACCAAGAGGAAACAGATCAGTTAATTGCCGAGTGGTCCCGCCGAGAGATTCCTGTGATCCTTACCGTGCTGAATTCGCCTTACCGTGAAGTAACTCGCCCAATTCTGGATTACGTGAAGTCACTCAACCGAAAGAGTCCCGGTGATTTAGTTACTGTCTACATCCCTGAGTATGTTGTCGGACATTGGTGGGAACAGTTGCTACACAATCAAAGTGCGTTACGACTCAAAGGCAGGTTGCTATTTTCGCCCGGAGTGATGGTGGTTTCTGTACCATGGCAGCTTTTGTCTAGCGAACGAATCGATCCCGATGCACTTCATCTCGGCCCTGGTTCGGCCCGCAAGGGCGAACCCGCGGAAAAGTACGCAGACAGCTGGTCGGACGACAGCGCAAGCAATTCGTAGTCTGACATGACCGAGTCAGTCGCTCTTGTAGGCGATCAAGTTGAGTTGGAAATTTTGCGTGTGGCCAATGGCGGATTTTGCATCGCGCGCCACGAGGGAAAAGTGGTTTTTGTCAGGCATACTTTGCCTGGCGAATTAGTAGTTGCGCAAATCACTGATATCACTTCAAAGTTTTTGCGCGCAGATGCCATCGAAATTTTGCGTCCCAGTGCGGATCGAGTCCAAGCCCCATGCAAGTACGCAAGCAATTGCGGCGGTTGCGACTGGCAGCATGTGAGTCTGGAAAGACAGCGCGAACTCAAAAGTGAAGTAGTCCGCGAGCAACTTGGACATCTTGGGAAAGTGGTGCAGGTAAACGGTAAACCGTTGGAAGAATTTCAGGTCGAACCGATGCCAGGGGACAGTACCGGTCTTCACTGGCGGACTCGTAATCGATACGCTGCCTTGGGGAACTTTGGCGTCGGAATGCGCATGTCCAGATCACACAATGTGCTTGAAATTGATGACTGCCTAATTGCTTTACCTGGATCGGTCGCACTGGCACAACGCGCCCTCCATTTGGGCCAACCGGAGATTCAAACAGTGCAAAGTTCAACCGGTCAAAATCTTGTTGTCGATGCAAGAGGTGGCCCCTGGTTGGATGAAAAAGTAGGTGAACGGAGCTGGCGCTTGCACGCAAGTTCCTTTTGGCAAGTTCACGTTCGAGCTCCAGAAACTTTTGTTAAGGCTGTTCGTGAACTAGCTGACCTTAAGCCCGGCCAAGCAATTTTAGATCTCTATTCAGGTGCGAGTCTCTTTGCTGCTTCTCTTGCACAAGATGTTGGTGAAACCGGTTTAGTGGTAGCCGTCGAATCAGCAATAGATGCAGTGCGAGACGCAAGACGCTCGTGCAGCGACTTGCCGCAACTTGAGTTGGTGACCTCCGATGTCAAGAAATGGCTTACTGTCAATTGTGACAAGACCTTCGATGTTGTTGTGTTGGATCCACCGCGGGCCGGTGCTGGCGCAGAGGTGATTTCTAAAATCGCTCGACTCGCCAAATCTGCAATAATTTATGTATCTTGCGACCCTAGTTCGCTGGGTCGCGATACGCAGTTGTTAGCGGAGTCTGGTTGGAGCCTTCGCAAATTACGAGGTTTTGATGCTTTTCCCATGACTGCCCATGTGGAGTGTATTGCCGCGTTTTTGCCTGCTAAGTAACGCTTAAAGGTCAGTTGGTGGTAAAGTATCTTGATATCAAGATA